>NZ_JUHB01000001.1:1200000-1500000 GCF_000799565.1 Cellulophaga sp. Hel_I_12 | reverse complement strand
AAAGTTCCATAGCTTTCAAAGGGAGAAATTCGAAATAACAGTCTCCCCTTGTATGTGCTGATTTTAAAAGAGTTATTGCAGCGATCAAGCTATGTTTTTTATTTTTCGTGCGAATTATTGAATTTCGTGTTTTTTTTAAAGATTGCACAGCCCTTTTTTAAGTTTTTTCGCTGTTGAGCTCCGTGGTACTTTAAGAAACTCAGCATAGCAAGTAGTACGCCAAAATTCACCAAGAAAAAAGATTTTTGCAGAAACTTATCAAACGCAATTAAAAAATACCTAATATGATTTTTATCATATTTTTTATAGTACAAGAGCTATAATTTAGCCCCATAATTTAATGCTTCAAGATGATGAATCAACTCGCTATATCTTTAGTAAACTGGAATAATGGAATAATAATGATAGGTATTTTTGCAGCCGTAGTCGTTGCCTTAATCCTTATCCTTATTTCCTTTATGAACAGTGAAAGAAAAAAATAACGCTATTTTAGTGTTTTAGCTAGCGCACAGTACTATAAAAATCAACGCTGTAGTAGTTTTTGAAGGTATCTTAAAATAGGGATTAGTGCGCTGAATGTAGCCTATTTTTTATTGCCATGATTTTTTCAGGAAATTTTGTACTGTAGTTGCTGATGATTTGTTGGGTTTCAAAGGTGTTTTTTTGAAAAGTGATAAAATTAACGACATCATCTAGCTTAGTTATAGTTTCAGTATTAGCGATAAAACAATAGCCTTGGTAGAGGTTGTCTTGTACTAAAATTAGGGCTATTTCTTCGGGAGTCCTTCCCTTTTCTTTTATGATAAAACTGTTAGATTTTTCTTTCATCATAGCTATAAAATCAGTCACCTTAGTATTATAATGCAGAATGTCTTCTGTTCCGCGGCAAATTCCATCACAACCTATGATGTCATAATGTGAGCATTGTGCGATATTTTCTTGAAGATGACAAAATTTAGGACAAAGTTTATAGGCTTTACAGACCTCTTGTAAAAATATGCGACAATTTGTTTTGCTGTACAAGGTGTAAAATGAATTAGGGGCTAGAGCTAAGGTGTTTGAGGCTAAGTGAAGAATGCCATTTCTGTCTTCATAACTAAAAATACCATAGGCCTGTATTTTTCTTTTTTGTGCTCGATTATGCACTGGGTAATGTTGTTTTATAGCGTCAGACTCTAGTAATAATGCTAGAACCTCACTCCCAGATAATTCAAAATCGATGGCTGCGGTTTCTTGACACATGATAACTTCTCGTGAAGACTTATCATAAAAGTGACTCAAAACACGTTTTTTTATATCGATGGCTTTACCTACATAGATGATTTTTCCATGGGCATTTTTAAAATAATAAACTCCAGGTTTTTTGGGTAGCTTTTCAAAATCTTCTTTGGGTAAGTTTGGTGGTAAAGTAGCTTCTTGAGATTTGGCATTTAAAAAAGTTTTAAAAACTTCAGGGGCATCAGCTGTTCGCAATAATTTTTCAAATAAAATAGTCGTTGCATGTGCATCTCCCCGTGCTCTATGCCTGTCTTTTAAGGGTATTTTTAGAGCAGTACATAATTTTCCTAAACTGTAAGAATTATATCCGGGGAGTAGCTTTCTTGAAAGTCTAACCGTGCATAGCTTTTTTCTTGAAAAATCAAGCCCTAGTGTTTTTAGTTCATTCTGAATAATACGATAATCAAAGTTTACATTGTGTGCAACAAAGATAGTACCTTCTGTGATGCTTAAAATGTTGTCTGCTATTTCCCAGAATTTAGGAGCATTTCGAACCAGGTCATTATCAATCCCCGTTAGTCCGGTAATAAAAAAAGGAATTTCACATTCTGGATTGACCAAGCTTGTAAATTCATCAACCACCGTATAACCATCATATTTAAAGATAGAAATTTCGGTTATTTTACTTTCTTTAACTCCGTTTCCGGTTGTTTCTATGTCAACTATCGTATACAAAAATGAATTTTTAGGTAAAGTTACTGGTTTTTTTAGAAACTTATTTTTCTAATTAATTCTGTACAACATATTGTTTTTTTTACGTCATTTGTGGGCTAAATAAATGTGTTCAAACCTACTTGGAGAGCACTTTGAGAATACTACTTAAATTTGGGTTTTTGACTATTTTGAAATCATTTTCAAAAACAATCTACGGGGTGGATTACCAAATAAATCAGCAGATTTCATTTCATCACGCTATAATACCCTTTATCTGTTTAGGTACAGCCTTGAGGGTTCCTAGGTATTTCACTAATATATTTTTACCGCGCTAAGTAATTTTTATTGTTTTGTTACTATGTTGTACGAGGTACAAGGGGTAATCTAGATGTTGAGAAATTCAATTTGTTCAATTTAAAACTTTAAAATCATGATAAAAACACTAAGTATTTCTATTTTATTTTTTTTAACTTCATTAGTTTCTTTCTCACAAGAAGAAATTACAGTAACCATTGTTTACGAAGGCCTGGAAGAAGGGGTGTATTATTTTTCTTCAGAAGAAGATTTCACCACCTATGCTTTTGCCACTATAGAAGAGGCTGCAAGCAAAAAATATGTGTTAGCAGACCGCAAGTTAATAGGGAAAATATTTAAAGTAACCTATACCGCAGAAGAACTTGTAGATGAAGATAATGAACCTTACCAAGTGTTAACACTAAAAGATATAACGCTAATTGAAAAAAAATAAGGTATACTTACAGGGTATTAATTTAGATAACCTAATGGTAAAGCCTTTTTATTTAAATTAAGTTTAAACAAAAATTACATTGAGTAAAGAAATTAATAATAGAAAATTCCTTTTTATATCCCGTTGGGGAGAATCCTTAGACATTGCTTTGGCCACTTTGCAAGAAGGTAATGAGGTTAAAATGTATATTGAAGACAAGGCATCGCGAGAAATAGGCTATGGCTTTATTAAAAAAGTACAAGATTGGAAAAAGCATATAGACTGGGCAGATGTGCTAATTTTCGATTATACGGGCCACGGTAAAATATGCGAAGAATTACGTGCAAAAGGTAAACTTGTTTTTGGAGGCACCAGCTATACAGACTCCTTAGAGCTAGATCGAAATTTTGGACAAGAAGAGTTAAAAAGACATAAGATTAATATTTTACCGTTTAAAGAGTTTGCAACCTTTAAAGAGGCTATAAAGTATGTTGAAGCTAACCCCAATGCTTATGTGATAAAACCATCTGGGGAAACACAAGAATTAAAACAACTACTTTTTGTGGGGAACGATGATTCTGGACAAGATGTAATACGTGTTCTAAAAGCCTATGAAAAGTCTTGGGGCGATGCTTTTGGTACCTTTCAGTTGCAACGAAAAGTAAAAGGTGTTGAAATTTCGGTTTCTGCTTTCTTTAATGGAACGCAGTTTTTAACCCCTATAAACATCACTTTCGAGCATAAAAAGCTATTTCCAAAAGAGCTGGGCGTTTCTACAGGCGAAATGGGCAGTAGTATGTTTTGGGTAAAAGATTCGCCTATTTTTGATAAAACTCTAAAAAAGTTTGAACCTATTTTGGCTAAAAATAAATTTTTTGGGCATATTGATATCAATTGCATTGTAAATGGTAATGGTATTTATCCCTTAGAATTTACGTCTCGTTTTGGTTTTCCACAGATTTTTATTCAAAGAGCCGGTATTACAGAGCCTTTTGGAGAGGTGTTGTATAAAGTGGCAGCGGGAAAGAGTTTTCAAATACAAGTAAAAAAAGGGTTTCAAGTGGGGGCTTTTGTAGTGGTACCTCCTTTTCCTTATGACGATAAAAAAACATTTGAATTATTTTCAAAAGATGCTGTAGTTGTTTTAAAGAAAGATTCGGTAGATGGAATTCATCCTATGCATTTAAAAAATGTAAATGGCCAATGGTTAATCACTGGGAATACAGGAATAGCATTGATGGTCTCAGGAACAGGTTTAACTATGAAGGATGCTCAAAAAATGATGTATAACCGCATTCAAACAGTTATTATCAATAACTGTTATTACCGAACGGATATTGGTGATCGATGGTATGTAGATTCTGATAAACTATGGTCTTGGGGCTTACTATAACGAATGGAATTGCTATTTAAACAACATATAAAAGATCCGCAGCTTTTCTTTAAGTTGCTACCCAAATCTTGGCAAAATGGAATCGTGCCTTATTGGCAAACCTACACGGGGAAGGCTGAAATTTATACGCTTGAAGAAAATGGAAGTATTGTCGCTGGTGGCGTTATTTTTAAAGGTCTTTCGGAAGATGTAAAAGACTTTCAGGATGAAGCTAAACACTGGTTCGATAGGGGCTATTTTTATATTGGTTATGTGTGGGTGGTGAAGTCAAAGAGAGGACAAAATTTAGGATCCCAATGGATAAAAGAATTATTAAAATACCATCCTCATACCAATTTCTGGTTAACGATTGAAGAGGAAAAATTAAAAACTTTTTATCTTAAAAATGGTTTTCGATTGATAAAAAAACTCCAAAAAGCGAATGCCATTGAATGGGTTCTCGTGTATGAAAACAAATAAACCTTTTTAATTTTAGGGAGTATATTCAAAAAGAAAGCGCTATTTTAAAAGGATCATAACTTTTAAAATAGCGCTTTTAGCATGACGCTAGTTCTTTATTTCTTTTGTGCCTTGGCAAAGGCCTGAACTTCATCTAACACACGTAATAAGTTGCCGCCCCAAAGTTGTGCTATTTCTTCTTCGGTATAGCCGCGCTCTACGAGTTCTAGTGTTACATTTAAGGTTTCAGAAGCATCGGACCAGCCTTCAATGCCACCACCACCATCAAAATCTGAACTAATCCCTACATGGTCTATACCAATAAGCTTCACGATATAATCTATGTGATCCACGAAATCTGCCACATCAACAGCTGGCGGAACATTGGGCTGCGTGGCAAGCATTTCTTCTCCTATTTTCAGTACTTTGGAGTAGTTTTCTCTAAAAGCAATTTGATCTTCCTCAGGTAGCGCTCTTAATTGTGAGCGTTCGTACCATTTTATTTCTAAGGAATCAGCAATATGTTGATGCATAGTTTTTAGATATGCCGCTCTGGCTTCATGTTTTTCGGTATTCAAATAAGAACTGAAGGCAACCGTTTGTACTACACCACCATTTTTTTTCATCCATAACAATTGCTCGTCATCTAAATTTCTGCTGTGATCACATAGGGCTCTAGCCGATGAGTGTGAGGCAATGATAGGTGTTTTTGATAAGCCAATCATTTGTTTTATAGCTTCTTTTGAAGGGTGGGATACATCAATCATAATACCAAGTCTGTTCATTTCGGCAACCGCTTTTTTGCCCAGTTCACTTAGCCCATTGTGTAACCAAATAGAATCCTTTTCACCGGTATTTGAATCTGAAAATTGGCTATGGCCATTATGTGCTAACGAAATATAACGAGCCCCTAAATCGTAATATTTTTCAAAATTTGCCAAATCTTCGCCCATAGGGTAGGCATTTTCTACACCAATCATGGCTACTTTTTTACCTTCAGCAACAAGCTTACGAACGTCATCGGAGTTCAGCGCAAGACCAATTTGATCAGGAGCAAATTCTTCACATAGCTGACGAATTGCTTTAAACTTTGCTAGTGCATTTTCAGCGCCTTTTGCGTAGCCTTCACTCGTTAAAGTGTCTTGACCGGTGTACACGATTAACCAGGCTACATCTAAACCACCTTCTTTCATTTTTGGAAGGTTTACTTGGTTGTCAAGTCGTTGTGTGTAATTAATACTATCGGTAAAGTTAGCAACATTAATATCATCGTGCGTGTCTATGGTAATTACTTTTTCATGAATACGTTGCGCTTTTTCAAGAGTGGTTTCTACCATTGATTTTTGATTTTCTTTACAGGAAAATAAGGACAAAACCATTAGTGCAATGGCAGTACAGTTTTTTAGATTTTTCATACGAATTATTTGAATTTAAACATACTCATTTTCTTTAGGATATAAAAAGAATAATTTAAAATAATCAACAATTTTGTCTACGCTAAACTAAAAAGCTAATCAACCCTTGGCTTAGGAGTTCTTTAAAGGGAGCCAAGAAAAAAACTTTATGATCTCCTAATGTGTTTTCCGAAGTGTAAAGGAAGCTCTCTATACTTTTGAGAAAGCTTGTTAAAAATTAGCAAAGTATTTCCTAAAAGTAATAGGTTCCAGATAATCGAAACATTTCTTTAAGGAAAAAGTATTTCAACCTAGGTCTTTATTGGGAGAATACCTTATTTATTCAGGACAAGTGCCCCATCTGGGAATAAAGTTTTCTGGAAGATTCGATGAGGTTGCAAAATTTATAGGTCTGTTGGCAATTAAAGGAACACACCACTTGCTTAAATCTTGATTAAAGGCAATAGCATTATTAAACATGCCTTCCATATTGACAACATTTGCTGTATTCCAATTACCAAGATCCTGATTAAAAGCATTGGTTTGGGCAAACATATAAGCCATATTGGTAACCTTGGCTGTATTCCAAAGTTTAAGATCTCCGTTATACACCGATGCATTAAAAAACATATAACTCATATTTATTACCCCGCTAGTGTCCCATGCAGTAATATCAGGCGTTATTGTTTGTTTGTCTCTAAACATACTGCTCAAATCTGTGACGTAGGTAGTTACTAGGGTAGAAAGGTCTTGACGTTGATCTACAACAATTTCTCTAAGAAGTTCATTATCCACTATGAGGTACTGATTACCATTTAAAATAGCCGTATCTCCTGGTTGCGCATTAGAATAAGCTCTGATCGTTAATCCATTTGAATCTAAAAAGATGAGTGAATCTTCTCCAGGAGGGGGGTCGACCGGACCTCCAGTATCATCGGGTATAGTCTCAAATACTGCAATGATACTTTTAGAACTATTCATGACTACTTCTGTTGGATTTTCCGTTAGCACCAAGTCTCCTTGCCAACCTACAAACGCCCAACCTTCTAAAGGTATGGCCGTGAGTTGAACCCTTGTTCCTTGGTTATAGCTAGGACCATTTGCAGCGTTAATGGCCTCTTCTGACACGGTTCCTTCACCCTGAACCATTATAGTAATGTTAAATGTCTGGTTTTCAGTCGGAATTTCTGAATCTGTCGGCATAGACTCATTTGAACTGCAAGACAGCAGAAAAGTAGTGATACACAGTATGAAGTAATGCTTTTTCATTTTGCAATGTTCTAATAATGAGCTTTTTTTTAAACAAATTTAAAGTAAATATGTCATAATTGAAAAATCTAAACTTCTTTATGGGTAAAATTTTAGTTTTGATTTATTTGGAGTTACAAGTGTATTAGGAGAACTTCGTGCAGGAATGTGGTTTTAATAGTGTAAGGTTTAATGAAGCATAAGTTTGTTTATCATGATTTTTATGACAATACTTTAGGGTGTCTACCTTAGGTGAGCATTTAAAATTATTTGTGATACCATTTAAAGAATTAATTTTTTCTTTGAAATGGCATAATGTCAAAGCTTTATGTTCATACACCAGATGGTATATCTTTAATAGTTTGGTTTTAAAATTAGTACCCTTTTATTTTTTATGCTTACATTACAAACACAAAATAATAAAATGAAACGACTTTATCTCTTTTGGATCGCCATTTTTGCGATTCATTTTACCATGCAATCTCAAGAAAATTATTTAGGTGAAGGTCCTTATGGTCAATTAATTATTAGAGGCGTTACCTTGATAAATGGCGATGGTTCACCACCACGCGGACCTGTTGATATTGTGGTTGAAAACAATAAAATTGTTGCCATTCAAGTAGTTGGTTATCCAGGAGTACCCATTGACGAAAAAGAACGTCCAAAATTAAAAAACGGAGGTAAAGAATTGGATGCCAATGGCATGTATTTATTGCCAGGATTTGTTGATATGCACGGACATATAGGAGGAAATGCGCAAGGTGCAAGTCCAGAATATGTATTCAAATTATGGATGGCTCATGGCGTCACGACGGTTAGACAGCCTAGTGGTATTAATGCCAAAGAATTGAAACAATTAAGTGCAAAAAATAAGATCATAGCCCCAAGAATTTTTGATTATGTTGGTTTTGGTTCAGGCGCAAAAAATGAAATTAATACCCCTGAACAAGCTCGAGAATGGGTAAGAGAGAATGCTAAGAATGGTGCAGACGGTATTAAATTTTTTGGTGCTGAACCAGAAATTATGAAAGCTGCTTTAGAAGAAAATAAAAAATTAGGTTTGGGCTCCGCCTGTCATCATGCGCAACTAAGTGTAGCTCGTTGGAATGTGTTGCATTCAGCAAGAGCGGGTTTAACCTCCATGGAGCATTGGTATGGTTTGCCGGAAGCTTTATTTGAGGACAAAACGGTGCAAAACTACCCCTTGGATTATAATTACCAAAATGAACAACATCGTTTTGAGGAAGCAGGAAAGCTTTGGGCACAAGCAGCAAAACCGTATTCAGAACATTGGAATAATGTGATGAATGAATTATTAGCTTTAGATTTTACCTTAGACCCTACCTTTAATATTTACGAAGCAAGTAGAGATTTACACAAAGCCAGAAGAGCAGAATGGCATGAGGAGTATACCTTGCCATCTTTGTGGAAATTTTATCAACCTAGCAAAATTTCACACGGATCTTATTGGCACAATTGGGGAACGGAACAAGAAGTGGCTTGGAAAAATAATTATCAATTATGGATGACTTTTATCAACGAATATAAAAATAGAGGGGGTAGAGTTACCACAGGCTCAGATTCTGGATTTATTTATCAGTTGTATGGTTTTGCGTATATACGAGAGCTAGAATTGTTGCGTGAAGCAGGTTTTCATCCATTAGAAATAATTCGATCAGCAACCTTAAATGGAGCAGAGGCCTTGGGTTGGCAAGATAAAATTGGTTCTGTTCAAATTGGAAAATTAGCAGATTTAGTAATTGTTGAAGAAAATCCATTACAAAATTTAAAAGTTTTATATGGTACTGGAGCCGTGCGATTAACAGATGATAATAAGGTTGTGAGAGTTGGGGGCGTAAAATACACAATTAAAGACGGTATTATTTACGATGCTAAAAAGCTACTTGCCGATGTTAAGAACATGGTAGCTGTTGAAAAAGAAAATACAAATTTCAAGTTAGTGCAACCTGGGATGAAGGAGTAATTTTATTTTTTTTAGTTAGGTCTCTTTAATAAAATGTAGCGTGCCAATAAACGCTTAGCTTTCGAAAAAGTTATAGTGGCTATGTTTTTATGGGTAGTTCTTTTCCGTAAAATTTGTGTGTTCAGCAGAATTTTCTAAAATATATTTAAACTGTTTCCAGTGAAAATGTCAAAAAAGGCGTTGTGCGTTGCCTCTATAATGATTAAAACGCTGTCCTGTTTTGTGAAAGGGATATTTAAAAAATTAGTGTACATTCTCAAATTTCTTTTGTACAAATCTGCTATGATAGCTGAGCCTTCAAAATTGTTTTGAGTATGCAAAGCTTTTTTGTTGCGTTTTGATACTCAAAAAGTGGCGTAGGAAGGCTTACCTTCGGATTTGCCCAAAGTTTACGTCCTGTGCATACAAATGAAGGTACTTTTTGGACAGGCGTATTAAAACAAAAAAAATCTGCCAAAGTGAAAATACCTGACAGATTTTTATGATTTCAATACGCAAACCAGTTGCGCTTTAATCGTGGAGCCGGAGAGAATCGAACTCTCGTCCAAACAAGCAATTACAAAGCTTTCTACATGTTTAGTTTTCATTTATTTTTCGATGCACAACCGACTGAAAACCGCCTATTGTACACTTAGCTTCTTAAATTTTTGTGATAGCATCAAAGCAATACTACCCTTGTGTTGACATTTCTGGTGCTCCTTAAAGAATCGCCGCCAACAAGGGCTATTCAGGAACATCTCGCTTCTCTACCTAGTAGAGACGAGGCTAAATCCTACTGTAATTCAGATTAAGCGGCAAGAGCGTAATTATTTTCGCCAATTAAAAGTGTGGAAAATGAGATTTACGAGCTGTAGCCCAGCGCTCGACATGCTTACATTGCCATTGGTCTCGCTGTCAAAACCAGTCGGCCCCATTGAATTAGACACGATGGTGTCAAGGTGAATATAGGAGTATTGTCGATTTTAAATCAACACACTTTTTAACTTCACTTTTTTATTCTTGTCAACGAACTTGAAAATGCCAAATGAATTGTTTATTTATCCAGCATAGCCAGCAAAGATACTTCAAAAAGTATTCCAAAAAAAGTTTTGCGTGCCATCTTGTCTTGTGTTATATTTACAACAATACACCTAACAATAGTTAAATTACTATTTTTTTTAACCCTGCTCATGTAAAAAGTTGGTGTTTAGCTTAAAGCTTTCAACCAGCAACACATTCAAAAGGAAAGAAAAAAAGTACCAAATAACTCATGAATCCCAAAGCAAAGAAAACAAGTTTCTCTGATTGGGAATTGCTCTTTTTTGATTTTTAATTATTTTTACTCAAAATACATCAACTATGAAATTTGGCATTATTAGAGAGCGTAAGAATCCACCAGATAAGCGCGTTGTTCTTTCTCCAGAAGCCTGTAAAGAATTGTTAAAAAATTTTCCTGATGCAGCTGTTATTGTCGAGCCATCACCCATAAGAACCTATCAAGATGCTGCTTATAAGGAACAAGATGTTACCGTTGCTTCGCGTATGGAAGATTGTGAGGTCTTGCTTGGTGTAAAGGAAGTCCCTATAGAAAATCTAATCCCTGATAAAAAATATTTTTTCTTTTCACACACCATAAAAAAGCAGTCGTACAACCGTAGCTTGTTACAAGCTGTTTTAGCTAAAAATATTGAACTTTACGATCATGAAGTAATTACGAATGAAAGTGGGCAGCGTTTGGTAGCATTTGGCCGGTATGCTGGTATCGTAGGCGCGTATAATGGTTTTAGAGCATACGGACTCAAGTTTGAAGCTTTTGAACTTCCTAAAGCTGAAAATTTAGCAAATCAAGAAGCTTTGATTGCGGAACTTCGAAAAATTAAGCTCCCAAATATTAAAATTTTATTGACGGGCAGGGGTAGAGTGGGTAATGGTGCAAAAGAAATGTTAGACGCTATGCACCTGAAAAAAGTTTCGGTTAAGGAATATCTGGAAAAACAATTTTTAGAACCTGTATATTGTCAGATTGATGCTTCAGAATATAATAAGCGTAGCGATGGTGTTCGAGGTAATAAGCAAGATTTTTTTGCCCATCCAGAACAATATGAATCTAACTTTTTTAGGTTTACTAAAGTAACAGATTTTTATATTGCAGGGCATTTTTACGGTCAAGGAGCTCCTTATTTGTATACAAGAGAAGATGTAAAACACCCTGATTTTAAAATAAAGGTGGTCGCCGACGTAAGTTGTGACATCGATGGGCCAGTAGCAACAACTATTAAACCTTCTACTATTGCTGATCCAATTTATGGTTATGACCCAAAAACTGAAACAGTAACAGACTTTAAACACCCTGAGGCTATTGCTGTTATGGCTGTAGATAATTTACCTTGTGAATTGCCTCGTGATGCCAGTGAAGGTTTTGGAGACGCTTTTTTAAAGCATGTAATTCCTGCTTTTTTTAATGGAGATAAAAATGGGGTTTTAGAACGTGCTAGAATGACAAAAAATGGAAAACTCACACCACGTTATGCGTATTTACAAGAGTATGTAGATGGGAATTAAAAATAGTATTTTCAACTTTTTGAATGGGTATAACTGAGATATGGTGGCTAAATCATTAAGATAAAAGAAACTCTTTTTTAATGTGTTTTCATGGTGTTGTCACAAATAGCTATAAAAAGTTATTGAATTTTTGCCCCATAATAATGCCGTGCGTGTATTGACTTTTAGATTAGTCCTGCATAGCTTATAACGACTTACAGGCTATTCACCGTTTTTCGGATAGCGACCAAGTTGCTTAGTAATTTCTCTAAATGATCTAAATGCAACATATTGGCACCGTCGCTTTTAGCTATGGAGGGATCAAAATGTGTTTCCATAAAAATACCATCTGCACCGGTAACAATACCCGCTCTTGCAATGGTTTCAATCATATCAGGCCTCCCGCCTGTAACACCGCTGGTTTGGTTGGGTTGTTGTAAAGAATGCGTAACATCTAAAACTACAGGCGCATAAGCTTTCATGGTAGGGATGCCTCTAAAATCAACAATCATATCTTTATAGCCAAACATAGTACCGCGGTCGGTAATCGTTACTTGTTCGTTTCCAGAATCGGTAACTTTAGTAACGGCGTGTTGCATACTTTCAGGACTCATAAATTGTCCTTTTTTGAGGTTTACGACCTTTCCTGTTTTTGCTGCAGCCACCACCAAATCTGTTTGGCGCACTAAAAAAGCCGGAATCTGAAGAACATCGACGTATTCAGCAGCCATCAGGGCATCACTAGTTTCATGAATATCGGTAACCGTAGGTACTTTAAAAGTCTCTGATACTTTTCGCAATATTTTCAGCGCTTTTTCATCACCTATGCCAGAAAATGAATCCACACGAGAGCGATTTGCCTTTTTAAAACTACCTTTAAAGATATAGGGAATCTCTAATTTATCGGTAATGGTCATAATGCGTTCTGCAATTCTCATGGCCATTTCTTCACCTTCTATAGCACATGGGCCACATAAAAGAAAAAAATTATTACGATTCGTATATTTTAGTTGAGGAATTTTATCGAGCTTCATTTGAAATAAATTTTGAGTAGCAAAGATACTATTTTTGGACTGGTATTTAAAGGAATAGAAAAATCTAAACCATCTAATAATATATAAAATTAAGTAGTAGTGCAGCTCTAACTTTCGGTCTTATGATCCTTTGCTCAGAAAATAAAAAAGGTAGCGAGGCGGCAAGTTCGCAAAAAACCTTTGGCCGCCAACGGTAGTTTATCCAGCAGGGTTTTAGATTAGACTACAAGCAAGACTAAATTTTTTTAAAGAGGATTTTAATATTTGTTATGGTATTATTTGAAGTGCTAAATTAGCTTGGGTTTTAGCTTTTAAAATTAAAAAGTAAACTACCTCTAAATCAGCATACTAAAAAAATCATAACTTTAGTTTCCACTTCGAAAAATAGCAGTACCTTTGCGCGGAATTTTCGCAAAGAGAATTCCTTTAATAAAGTATTATGTCAGCAACAAAAAACATTGCGATTATTGCCCACGTAGATCACGGTAAAACTACCTTGGTCGATAAAATTATGTATCACTGTCAGTTGTTCAGAGAGAACCAAAATACAGGTGATTTAATATTAGATAATAACGATCTAGAGCGTGAACGAGGTATTACCATTACTTCAAAAAACGTTTCAGTAGTGTATAAAGGTACTAAAATCAACATCATTGATACTCCTGGTCACGCCGATTTTGGTGGTGAAGTGGAGCGTGTTCTAAACATGGCAGATGGTGTTCTTTTGCTAGTAGATGCTTTTGAAGGACCTATGCCGCAAACGCGTTTTGTTTTGCAAAAGGCTATTGATTTAGGTTTAAAGCCTTGTGTTGTGATTAATAAAGTGGATAAAGAAAACTGTACTCCTGAAGAAGTTCATGAAAAAGTTTTTGATCTGATGTTTGAGCTTGGTGCTGAAGAATGGCAGTTAGATTTCCCTACCGTTTATGGTTCTGCCAAAAATAACTGGATGAGCGATGATTGGAAAAATCAGACCGAAAATATTGAGCCATTATTGGATATGGTGATAGAACATATTCCTACTTTCGAAGCTAAAGAGGGGAATACACAAATGTTGATCACTTCTTTAGATTTCTCTTCTTTTACCGGACGTATTGCCATTGGTAGATTGTTAAGAGGTAGTTTAAAAGAAAATCAACAAGTTTCTTTGGTAAAAAGAGACGGTAAAATTGTAAAAACAAAAATAAAAGAATTATATACTTTTGAGGGTCTTGGGCGTCTTAAAGTTCAAGAAGTAAAAACAGGTGATATCTGTGCTATTGTAGGTTTAGAAGGATTTGAAATTGGCGATACTGTTGCTGATATTGAAAATCCTGAAGCTTTAAAAACAATAGCTATCGATGAACCAACCATGAGTATGTTGTTTACGATTAATGATAGTCCGTTTTTTGGTAAAGATGGAAAATTTGTAACCTCTCGTCATATTAAAGATCGTTTAGAGCGTGAGTTGGAAAAAAATCTAGCGCTTCGTTTGAATGAAACAAACAGTGCAGATAAATTTTTAGTATTCGGTAGAGGTGTATTGCATTTATCGGTTTTAATTGAGACCATGCGTCGCGAAGGTTACGAAATGCAAATTGGCCAACCACAAGTAATTATCAAAGAGATTGATGGTGTAAAATGTGAGCCAATTGAACAATTGACGATAGATTTACCTGAAGAAGTTTCGGGTAGAGCTGTAGAGATGGTATCTATAAGAAAAGGAGAAATGACCAGTATGGAGGCGAAGGGCAACCGAATGATCTGTGAATTTTTAATTCCGTCAAGAGGTATTATTGGTTTGAGAAATCAGTTGTTAACAGCTACGGCTGGTGAAGCTATCATGTCGCACCGATTTTTAGAATACCAGCCTATGAAAGGTGATATTCCACAGCGTCAAAATGGCTCGTTGGTGTCTATGGAATTAGGAAAATCTATTCCTTATTCTATTGATAAATTACAAGATAGAGGTAAGTTTTTCGTAGATCCAGGAGAAGATATTTACGAAGGTCAAGTGATCGGCGAAAATTCTAGAGGCGATGATATGACGATCAACATTACTAAAACTAAAAAACTATCAAACGTGCGTTCTTCAGGAGCAGATGATAAGGCTAAAATTGTTCCGGCAATAAAGTTTTCATTAGAAGAAGCATTGGAGTATATTCAAAAAGATGAATATGTTGAGGTAACGCCGAAGTTTATTCGTTTAAGAAAAATTCATTTAACTGAAAATGAACGTAAGCGTAATAAAATCGCTTAATTTTCAAACAAAGATTACCAATAAAAAAACCCAAGAGAATTCTCTTGGGTTTTTTTGTAATGTAGTACAATGGCAAACGACTACAAACCAACCATTAAAACGAATGAAATGAAACTGATACTTAATTTTGCAATACTTGTTTTTTTTCTTTTTGTAGTTTCTTGTAAGGAAGCGCCTAAAGATTTAGAAACTGAAAATTCGCAAGAACTATTAGCTGCAAGCTATGCGATACCTCAAAAATGGATAGAAAATAGAGTAGCCATTGCAAAAGAAAATTTAAATGTAACCGAGGCAGGAAAAATAGTATGGAAGTCTATGGAGGCGCATGGTGGACTAGATACTTGGTATGCCAATGGATATGTATCATTTAGATTTGATTATCAACCTTTAGACGGTTCTACACGAAGAAATACCTATCAAGTTATAGACACTTGGAATAACAAAGCCAAGCACACCGCCTATGCTGATACCACCTCAAGTTTTGGTTGGGATGGCAAGGAAGCTTGGGTAAAGGCTAAAGATAGTACAACCTTTCAATATGATACTAAATTTTGGGCCCTAACACCACTATATTTAGCAGCTTACCCCTTTGTTTTGGATGGAGAAGGTGTTCAATTAGAACTTCTAAAACAGAAAGTGTACAAAGGTAAATTACAAGATGTGGTAAAAATTACTTTTGATGCCAATGTTGGTGATGCACCAGATGATTATTACGTACTTTATTTTGATGTAGAAACACATATCATAAGTGCCATACGCTATATTGTTTCTTATCCTGAGTATTTCCCAAATGGTGGTCATTCGCCAGAAAAGATTATGGAAGTTACAGGCCAAACAGTAACGAATAGTATACTACTACCCAATGGTTTAAAAACATATATGTTGACAGAAAACGAAGAAATGGGTGAATATGTTACCAAAATTGAGATCAGTGATGTGGCCTTTGTTCCTCAAGTGCCTGATCAATTTTTTTCAAAACCTGCGGATGCAAAACTAGCTTCAGAAAAATAAAAAATTAAAAAGCCTCCAATGAAATTCATTCGAGGCTTTTTTGATAAAAATACGATTAGGGTTTCTTTTTTAGCGCTGCTATGGCGGCACCAATAATCCCTGCATAATTTTCTAATTCAGCAGCGACTACAGGAGTTTGTATTTTAACGTGATCTTTAAATTGATCAAAATCTTTTGAAGTACCTCCGCCAAGTATGATCAAATCAGGGGATATAATCAAATCCACATGCTCTAAAAATTTATTAAAGCGCTTTCCCCACTTCTTATAACTTAGTTTTTCTTGCTCCTTAATAGAGGCAGCGGCATATAATTCAAATTTTTTATGCTCGCGATATGGAATTTGTCCTAATTCAAAATTCGGAAGTAACTCACCATTCCAAAAGGCACCACTACCTAAACCAGTCCCTATCGTAATAATAAGAACTAAACCTTTCTTTCCTTTTCCGATACCATAATTCATTACGGCATACCCTGCAGCGTCAGCATCATTGATCACCGTAACTGGCATACCCGTATAATCACTAAAAAGCTCTTCTGCGTTAAGGCCTAGCCATTTTTTGCTTAAATTTCCATGGGCTTTGCAGGTGCCATTTTTAATAATCGTAGGAAAACCACAACCAATGGGACCCTTATAATCAAAATGTTTCACGATTTGCGCAAACACTTCAGCCATTTCTTCTGGTTTTCTTGATTTTGGCGTGGGAATTCGAAAACGTTCGG
This sequence comes from Cellulophaga sp. Hel_I_12, assembly GCF_000799565.1. NCBI lineage: Bacteria > Pseudomonadati > Bacteroidota > Flavobacteriia > Flavobacteriales > Flavobacteriaceae > Cellulophaga > Cellulophaga sp. Hel_I_12. The sequence continues at coordinate 1,483,360 of NZ_JUHB01000001.1, read as the reverse complement.
TTACTAATTCACCTGTTGTAGTATCTACTAATGCCCCTTTCATCCCAGATCCACCTACATCAATCCCTAATAATATCATACGTTTTAGACTAAATTTTTAACAAAAGTAGGGAATAATTAAAAATTATGCGTAAAAAATGCGAAGTTCAAAATACAGGAGATTCAAAAGACAGTCGCTAAAAAGAGAATGGTCTTTAAGTTTAAATTTATTTATCTGAATTACGTTTAGCTTGAAACAATTCGTTGAGAAATCAGCATCGATAAGCCTTCAAAAAAATATAATAGACTAGCGCAATAAACCTAAATCAAACAAAAAATCAAATATCAAGGTATCTACCTCAGAAATTAAATGTTTGTCTTTATAGGCTAACCAAACAAGTTCTTCAACTTCATTGTCAGCCTTTAATTGGCCTGAGTAAGCTGCCGAATAACAGGTCATCCTTACAAATACTCCCGGTTTATGCGCGTCTGCTTGTGCTTCAAAAATACCAATAAATTTTAGTGTATCGCTTATCAGGTCTACTTGTAGTTCTTCTTTGATTTCTCGAAAAAGGGTCTCTTGGTCTGTTTCTTGGTGTTCTCGTTTACCTCCTGGAATATAAAACTTGGTTTTACCTTTATTTTTTGTACTTAAAATTTTAAAATCTTCAATATAAATCCATGCAACTTTATCAATGATTTGGGTTGAAGGTTCTATGTAATAATCGATAGAATTTAAAGAGTGATTAGGGTCTATTTTATCAAGAATAGCATCTATGAAGCTTCCGAATTTGGTTAATGTATTTAACTGTTTGTTCCTTCCTAAAGCACTAGAAATAGTTTCGTCTCTATTTCCAAATTTATAGCCGTTTGGACGAATCCATAAAACATTTAAAAGATGCTGCATGATCACATTTCCTAATTGATCAATCGAAATGGCCATGTTTAAACTGAATTCTCCAATTCCCCTAAACCCTTTCGTAAAAACACTGTGCAATACACCATATATAAAACCAATTGGTGTTGTTATCGCTACCAATACAATAGAAATCAAAAACAACAAAATCCCAATAATTGGATTCGCTTTTTTATCGGGTTTGTAGGCTTGTTTTTTTAGAATCAAACTGGTTGTATTAAAAGGTAAGTTTTTTTAAAAATGAAAAATGAAAAAGCAAAAAGATTTTAACCCAAAACCCAAAATATAGCACCCAACGCCCAACATCCCCCTAAATCACAACTACTGCAGTGCCTACAACTGAAATCATACTTGTCATGGAGCCAGAAATAGGTTCTACATCAACCTTTATACCTACAATAGCATTAGCTTTTAAGTTTTCAGCATGTGTTCTTAATTTTTGAAATACTGCTTCTTTCGCCTCTAAGAGCGATTTTTCATAGGCAGCATAGTACTTTTTACTGCTGAACATATCTTTTAAAGACATGCCAGAACCGCTGAAAGTAGCTGTGTAGGTAATATCAGATACAATGCCCAAATAGTGGGTAATTGTTTTTCCTTCAATGCTGTTTGTAGTGGTTAAAATCATAATAATATTTAAAAATTTAAAACAATAAAGGTCCTTGGTTTACCTCAAAAAACTTAAACCCGAAACTTGAAATAGTTTTAGCGACCAGCCAATAGAAATTAAACCGCCTTTTGCACCACTTCAAATACCTTGTTGCCATCACACTTCAGCGTTTTTGATGGGTATTTAAGTAGTAAAGCGTAATCGTGGGTGGCCATTAAAATAGTACGCCCAGTTTTATTAATTTCTTGTAATACTTTCATTACCTCTACACTGGTTTGAGGATCAAGATTTCCCGTAGGTTCATCGGCTAAAATAAGCTCAGGATCATTCAATAAAGCCCTGGCGATGGCAATACGTTGTTGCTCACCACCAGATAACTCATGTGGAAATTTAAACCCTTTTGTTTTCATGCCTACTTTGTCCAAAACACTTTCAATTTGAGCTTCCATTTTCGAGGCGTCTTTCCAGCCTGTAGCTTTTAAAACAAAGAGAAAATTATTGTTTACCGTTCGGTCTGGGAGTAACTTAAAATCTTGAAAAACTATGCCAAGTTTACGCCTTAAAAACGGAATGTCTTTTTCTTTTAGGGCTCTCAAGTCAAAATCAACCACACTACCAGTTCCTTCTTTTAAAGGTAAATCCCCGTAAAGTGTTTTCATAAAACTACTTTTCCCGCTTCCTGTCTTACCTATTAAATAAATAAATTCACCCCTTTTTACCTCAATATTGACCTCATTCAGAACTAAACTGTCTTTCTGAAAAATAGCAACGTCGGTTAATTTTAAAATACTTTCAGTCATAGTGCCTAATGTTGTTATAAAAGTAATACCTTAAGGTGATATTAAACAAAATTTTGTTCAAAATAAAAAAGTATCTTCGCATACTTAAGCATTCTTTTTGTCGTTATGGTACTACTAAACGAGACATTTCTTAATTGTTGGAGAACACTATGTTAAAGAAAAAATTCGCATTATTGCTAGTCCTTATTGGGTCTTGGCATCTTCTAAGTGCACAAAAATCAAAAATTTATACCCATGATCAAAAAGAGTATCAGCAAGCGCTGACACTCTACAATAATGAACAATTTCAAGCGGCACAAGCTATTTTTGAGAAGGTTAAATATGCCACTAAAGATCCGGAGACCGAAGCTAATAGTGCCTATTATGCTGCAAATGCTGCGGTTCGCTTAAACCAACTGGGTGCAGATAAATTAATGGAAGACTTTGTGGAGAATTACCCCACGTCGACCAAACGCAACGCGGCATATACCGATGTGGCTGAGTACTATTTTGAAACTGGAAAATACCCCTACGCCTTAAAATGGTACAAACGTGTAGATCAAAGCTCATTATCTAGGGCAGAAATTGATAAATTTAACTTTAATTACGGGTATGCGTTATTCTCTTCAAAAAACGCCAAAGAAGCAGAAACATATCTAAATAAGGTAACTACTTCTCCTATTTATGGCTCACAAGCTAAATATTACTTGGGGTTTATCGCTTATCAGCAAGATGATTATGTAGGGGCGAATCAGCGTTTTGATCAAATCACAGATCAAAAGGTTTTAGATGAAAAGCTATCCTATTATCAGGCAGACATGAATTTTAAATTGGGAAAATTCGAAGAAGCTATTGGCCTTGCTAAAAAGCAATTACAAAAAGCGGATCGCTTAGAAAAATCAGAATTAAATAAAATTATAGGTGAAAGTTATTTTAATCTAAAACAATACGATAATGCCGTTTCCTATCTTTTAGAGTACAATGGAAAAGCTGGTAAATGGAGCAATACCGATTATTATTTATTAGGCTATAGTTACTATAAGCAAGGAGATTATACGAACGCCATTCAACAATTTAATAAAATTATTGGTGGCAGTACCGATGTTTCTCAGAACGCTTATTACCATTTGGCAGAATGTTATTTAAAGCTGAATAAAAAGTCAGAAGCTTTAAATGCTTTTAGAAATGCGTCGCAAATGCCCTATTCGGAACAAATTCAAAAAGATGCTTTTCTAAATTATGCACGTTTAAGTTATGAAGTAGGAAATCCTTACGAAAATGTACCTACTGTACTGACCAAGTACTTAGAGAATTATCCTAAAGATGAAAATGCTCAGGAAATACAAGAGTTATTGGTCGATTCATACATTACCTCAAAAAACTTTGCTGGAGCCTTAGAACTTTTAGAAAACAATAAGTCCTATGCAAGTAAAGCAACCTATCAGAAAGTTGCCTTTTACAGGGGTGTAGAGTTATTTTTAGCTGCCGATTATGCTGGAGCTATAGCTGCTTTTGACAAATCATTAGACAAGGCAGAGGATCCAAAATTTAAAGCTAGGGCTACTTTTTGGAGGGCAGAATCAGCCTATAATAGCAATAGATTTGAAGAGGCTTTGGTTGGTTTTAAAGATTTTCAAAAAAATCCACAAGCAAAATCCACACCTGATTATGAAGATTTTGATTACAACTTAGGGTATACGTATTTTAAGTTAAAGGATTATGCAAATGCGGCAACCTACCTCTCTAATTATACGACCCTGAACAAAGAAGCGGATAAAAAACACGATGCCTTTTTACGTTTGGGAGATAGTTATTTTGCCTCAAGCAAATATTGGCCCGCCATAGAAGCGTATAACGCTGCCTTAGAAGGAGAGGGAAGTGAAAAAGATTACGCAGCTTTTCAAAAAGCATTGAGTTATGGTTTTGTTGATCGTGTAGCTACTAAAATAGAAGATTTGAATTCTTTTGTGCTAAAGTATCCAAAATCAACCCTAAAGGACGATGCGCTTTTCGAATTGGCTAATTCGTATGTACGGGCAAATAAGGAAGATGAGGGTTTGCGTATTTACGATAAACTTATTAGCGAGTATAAAGGGAGCTCCTTAGTGCCTCAAGCCATCGTGCGTCAAGGTTTGGTTCATTATAATGCCAATGAAAGTGAAAAAGCCTTGACTAAATTTAAAATGGTTGTTCGTGATTACCCAAATACGCAAGAGGCCATACAAGCGGTGACTACGGCCAAGCTTATTTATGTTGATTTGGGTAGAGTTGGTGAATATGCCGAGTGGGTTCGTGGTCTAGATTTTGTAGAGGTAACAGATACAGAATTAGACAATGCTACCTTTAGTTCTGCCGATCAAAAATATTTAGAAGGCAATACAGACCAGGCGATGCGGGGCTATCTAAATTACCTAAAAGAATTTCCAAAGGGAATCCACGCTTTGAAAGCCAACTTTAATTTAGCACAATTGTATTATGCTAACAACGATAAAGAGAAAGCACTAAGCAATTACAAAAACGTTGCTGAAAGAGGCACTAGTGAATATTCTGAACAAGCCTTAACTAGGGTTTGCGAGATTTATGTAAGTAAAAACGATTACAATACGGCCATACCATTTCTTGAAAAATTAGAGCAAACAGCAAATATTCAGCAGAATATCACCTTTGCACAGTCTAACTTAATGAAAGGCTATTTTGAACAAAAGCAATATGCCAAAACCATCGCCTATGCTGAAAAGGTATTAGCTACCAGTAAAATAGATAACCGGATTAAGAGTGATGCTCAAATAATGATTGCTCGTTCGGCTATTCAAACCAATAATGAAGCAAGAGCAAAAACAGCGTATGCAGAGGTATTGAGTATTGCTACAGGATCATTAGCTGCCGAAGCCTTATATTATGATGCCTATTTTAAGCATAAAGAAGGCAATAATGAAGCTTCAAATGAATCGGTACAAAAATTAGCCAAAGATTTTTCTGCCTATAAAGAATGGGGTGGAAAAGGTTTAGTGCTAATGGCTAAAAACTTCGACGCCCTTGGCGATGCATATCAGGCTACTTATATTTTAGATAGCGTTATTGTTAATTTTGCGCAGTATCCCGAAATAGTTGCAGAAGCGAAACAAGAAGCCTTCAAAATTAAATCGAAAGAGGCGAAAAGCAATTCATCCGTCAACCCTCAAAATTAATTTCCAATTGCAAAAGAGACACAATATGCAGCAATATATAAAATTATTCATGCTTGTTTTTTTGGGGTTTTTCCAATCGCTTGTAGCCCAAAAAAAAGATAAAGATAGCATTATAGGAACCGAAACAGTGACTGTTGTAAAGGCCTACAAGCCCACCGTAGCAGATGCTTTTAAGATCAAATCGGTACCTGTTATCAACGATTCTATCGTTTTAAAAAAGAAAAAAATTGACTATACTATTTTCTCCGTTCCTGTAGCTTCTACCTTTACACCCGCAAAAGGAAAAGCGGCTACGGTCGATAAGGTGGCTCCACCCGTACTCTTCAATTCGTATGCTTCATTGGGTTTTGGCACCTATGATAATGCTTTGGCAGAAGTATACACCAGTAGAAGTATCAATAGAGATGAACGCTTAGATTTAGGCCTTACCCACCATTCTTCAAGAGGTCAAATTGATAGTATTGCACTAAATAATGACTTTTATGACACTAAATTGGTAGCCGCTTATGCTAAAAGTGATACAGATTTGGATTGGGGCCTTAATTTGGGCTTACAACATCAACTATACAACTGGTATGGAGTACCATTAGGGAATTTAACGGATCAGCAAATTGAGGACTTAGATTCAAAACAAAATTATTTTAACGCCGAAATTGCGGGACATATCAACCTTGAAGATACATACTTTGAAAGGGGAGAAGCTTTGTTTCGTCGTTTTTTTGATGCCACAAAATCAGCAGAAAATAGAGCGATGATCAAAGGTATAGCAGCCTTTCCAGTTCAAGATGAAAATATTAAAATTAATGTAAAGCTCGATTATCTGGGTGGAAGCTTTAAAAATGCAGATGTAAATAGTGTAGAAAATTTAGCGGGAAATAATTACCGTTTTTTTCAAGCAGGATTTGGGCCAAGTATTGAAATTATTCGTGATGATTTGACTTTAAATTTAGGAGCAAACCTTGTTTTTGGTTTAGATGCTGAAAATAGCGATAGTAATTTTTATATCTATCCCAATATTACAGCGAGCTATCGCGTTTTAGAAGAAATAGTTATTGCTTATGGTGGTATTCAAGGTGAATTGCTGCAGAATTCGTATTACGACTTTGTTGAGGAAAATCCGTTTGTGTCACCAACCTTAACAATTCAACCAACCGATCAAAAATATAATGCCTATGCGGGTATTAAAGGACAATTGATACCTAACTTGAGTTATAACATTAGAGCCACGTACAAAACAGAAAATAGAAAGCCATTGTTTAAATGGAACCCTTTAAATTCGTTTAGAGATGATGATAAGGCCTACACCTATCGTAATTCGTTTGAGGTTTTTTATGATGACGTAAAAACCTTGGGTATTTTTGGAGAATTGAATGTGGATATTAAACGAAACTTTTCATTGGGCTTAAATGCAGAAGCATTCAATTATACCACAGAAACGGATCGCCCTGCATGGAACTTACCAAAATTTACGAGTTCTGCATTTATGGACTATCAAATTACACAGCAATGGTATTTAGGTGCTTCTCTTTTTTATATGGGTCAACGTGACGATTTATTATCAGAAGTCGTTCAAAATACGCCACAAGATAATTTTCCATCAGAAGAAATTTCTTTAAATGCTTTTTGGGATGTCAATGCGCATTTAGGATATCGATTTAATAACCAACTTTCTGTTTTTCTAAAAGGAAATAACCTGACCAATAGTAATTATCAGCGTTGGGCAAACTACCCCGTACAAGGGCTGCAAGTGATCGCAGGTGCAACCTATAAGTTTGATTTTTAGGTAAGTAAGTCTTATGTATTTCGTCTAAAATATTTTCTATTTAGACAAAAACTAAGATTATATGCTTAATTTTATACAACTGGTGTATAGTTTAATCGACTTATTGGTGTATAATGAAAATATTTTTCAAGTTGTTATACGTATTTTTTGGATTGGCTAATTTTCTCGGACAGAGTCAAAATTTAGTCAAAAACCCTAGTTTTGAGGCGTACCACCAATGCCCTAAGGAATACGGCTCCTTGAGTTTAGATGCAACAGATTGGAAGATTCCAAGTTTAGGTACTACCGATTATTTTCACACCTGCAGCCAAGAATTACCTGTTGAAAATAATTTTATAGGTTCACAACTCCCTTTTGATGGGGATGCTTATGCCGGAATGTATATGTATGCACCAAATGATTATAGAGAATATATTACCGCATCATTGAATACTCCCTTAACGCAGGGAAAACTATACAAAGTTTCTTTTTTGGTTAACCTAGCAGATAAAGTAGAATTTGCTGTGAATAGGTTCGACGTGTTACTGTCAAAAGCCGCTTTTGAAATGAGTACCTCAAAATATATAGATTTAGCCTATTTACCTGCAGATTTTACAAACAACTTTAAGGAAATTACAAACAGTACTTTTTACAATAACACGGAAGATTGGACGCAAATTTCAACCACGTTTGTAGCAAAGGGAAATGAGCGCTTTTTAACTATTGGGAATTTTAAAAGCAATGAATCTACCATGGTGGAAGTTGTAAAAAAAACCTCAAAAAAATCGGCCTATTATTTTATTGATATGGTCAGTGTGGAGGCCATGCCCTTTTTTAATTTGAATGAACTATATGTTTTTGACGATGTATTGTTCGATTTTGACGAAACGACCATTGAAATTAAATATTCCCGTCAATTAAACGATTTAGTAGCCTACCTAGAAGCAAAGCCAAGTTTAAAAGTGAACTTGTATGGGCATACAGATGCTTTGGGGTCTGACGACTATAATGATACCTTATCGCATAAACGAGCTGAAACAATAGCTAATTTTTTAATCAAAGCCGGAGTGCCTAAAAATAGAATTGAATGGAAAGGTTTTGGTCTTAAAAAACCGATCGTTGATAATAACGAAGAAACACTTCGTTTTAAAAACAGACGGGTTGAGTTTTTAATTTCTGAACTACATAGCGATTATGCTAAAACAGTATATGAGGATTAATTTGTTTTAGAGGTATATGTGTTTTACTCCAGGTTTTTTTTAGTGCGCTGCTCTTTTTTTGTAATTCTGAGTGCATGGGCATCATCAATTTTTAGAAAGAGTTTTTCCTCTTTTGACCACTGCAAACTACTCGACTAGTTAAACCTCTCTTTTTTATTGTTTTTTGAATGTAAGACGACCATGCCAAATCGGTATCGATTAGCCTTTTATGGCGCTTTCGAAGTGACTCTAATTTTAGCATTTCTTTGAGAAAATTTTAGTTTTATATTTCTATCTTCCGCAGTCAAAATTTAAAGTAAGAGTTTCTTCTTACCGTATTGAATAGCTTATCATGAGTTCAACCAATAGCAGAAAAAAACAAGCTAAAGTTTTACGTATTTTTAGAAAAATTCACCGATACACTGGGGCGGTGTTGTTTATTTTTTTCTTTTTTATTTCTATCTCGGGACTTTTATTGGGTTGGAAAAAAAACAGCAACGGGTTGCTGTTGGCAGAAACTCAAAAAGGAACAACTTCCGAATTTTCCGAATGGTTGCCCTTAGAGGTTTTATATCAAAAGGCATATACTATAATTCAAGATTCAGTAGTTTCAGAAAAGCCCATTGCTTTAGATCGCGTAGATATTCGCAAAGACAAGGGCGTTGTGAAGTTTATTTTTGATGATTATTACGGTTTGCAACTCGATGGAGGAACGGGAAAGCTTTTAGAATTTGGCAAGCGAAATGCCGATCTGGTTGAAAACATTCACGATGGCTCTATTTTAGATCGATTTTTTAATATTTCAGGCGGTTATATAAAGTTAACCTATAGTACCATCATGAGCGTCGCATTATTGATTTTTACCATCACGGGCTTTTGGCTTTGGTATGGTCCAAAACGCATGAGGAATACCACTTAAAAAATAGAAGTATTTTAGAAAATATAGTTGTAAAACAGATGGTTTTTTAGTTTATTTTTGCGCGCTATTTAAAACTATAAATGTCTATATTAAAGAAGGTTAGAGCTGTTGATTCATTATATGCAGTTCTAGATAAAGAAATCGCTGTTTTTCAATCTAAAAGCTCGCTTCATTGTAAAGCAGGTTGTGGAAAATGTTGTACGCATGCTGAGGTTGATGCGTCGCCGTTAGAATTTCTTCCTTGGGCTTTACATTTATTTTTAAAGGGTACAGCAGCAACAACTTTAGACCATTTAAAGACTAAAACTTCTGCTATTTGCCATATTTACGAACCCCTTTCAGTAGTAGATAGTGGTAGCGGTAAGTGTAGCGATTATCAATACCGCGGATTAATTTGTCGTCTTTTTGGGTATGGCGCCAATCGCGATAAGTTTGGCGAAATGCGTTTGGCTACCTGTAAAATTATCAAAGAATCTCAAGCAGAAAATTTCGAAGCGGCGCAAAAAGCGATGAAAGAGGGATTATACGTCCCCATTTTTACCGATTATTATATGAAGCTTTCTCAGATCGATTTTAGATTAGGAAACCTTATTGTTCCAGTAAATACAGCCTTAAAGCTGGCGCTAGAAGAAGTTTTACAGTATTATGCCTACCGACCATTTCCGAGAGGTTTTAAGAATTGTGCGTAATTTTAGAGTCAAGAGTCAAGATGATATTCTCTAGTTTATTAGAACTTTTAGTGGTCTAGAATCTTATTTCAGGTCTATCTCCTTCAAATTCTCAATCCTATTTCGAACCAAATAGGCATCAACAGTTTCAAAATGTTCAATAACACGCTTTTCTTTAAACTCAAATACTTTTTCGGCTAAGCCTTGCAGAAAATCTCTATCATGCGAAACAAGAATCAGCGTGCCATCAAAATCAAGTAAAGCTTCTTTTAAAACATCTTTAGACTTTAAATCTAAATGGTTGGTGGGCTCATCAAGGATAAGCAGGTTCACAGGGTCTAAGAGTAATTTTACCATAGCCAATCTTGTTTTTTCTCCTCCAGAAAGCACGCTTACTTTTTTATCTATGGCATCACCGCTAAACATAAATCGGCCTAAAATATTCTTCATTTGAGTTCTCACTTCGCCTTGAGCAACTTCATCAACGGTTTGGAAAACTGTTAACTCTGGGTCTAATAAGGATGCTTGGTTTTGTGCAAAGTAACCTACTTTTACGTTATGGCCTAGCGTACATTTGCCTTCGAAGTCTATTTCGCCCATAATGGCTTTAATCATGGTAGATTTCCCTTCTCCGTTTCGACCCACAAAACAAACCTTTTCGCCACGTGAGATACTCATATTCGCATTTTTAAAAACAACAAGGTCTCCGTAGGTTTTCGTAAGATCAATAGCAGTTACAGGATAATCTCCAGAACGCATCGCAGGCGGAAATTTTAATTTTAAGGCAGAAGTATCAATCTCGTCGATTTCAATAATTTCTAACTTTTCAAGCATTCTTTCTCGAGATGTAACTTGATTGGTTTTCGAATAGGTACCTTTAAATCGATCAATAAAGGTTTGATTGTCAGCTATAAATCGCTGCTGCTCTTGGTAGGCTTTAATTTGATGGCTTCTGCGGTCTTCGCGCAATTGTAAGTAATGCGAATAGTTTGCTTTATAGTCATAAATTCGACCCATGGTCACCTCTATAGTTCGGTTGGTAATATTGTCAATAAAGGTTTTGTCGTGTGAGATGACAACAACAGCTTTGGCTTTGTTGAGTAAAAAGTCTTCTAACCAGATGACAGAAGCAATATCAACGTGGTTTGTGGGCTCATCTAAAAGAATTAAATCAGGCTTTTGTAGTAAAATTTTGGTGAGTTCAATTCTCATACGCCAACCACCACTAAATTCACTGGTTTGCCGATGAAAATCTTCGCGCTTAAAACCTAAGCCTGCTAATGCTTTTTCAACTTCTGCTTCGTAATTAATTTCTTCTAGCGCATAATATTTTTCTCCTAAATCTGATACCTTTTGAATCAACTTCATATAGGCATCAGATTCATAATCTGTTCTGGTTTCTAAAGCTTTGTTAAGTTCATCCATTTCATTTTTCATTTCAAAAACTTGCGCAAAGGCCTTAGAAGCTTCTTGAAAAACGGTACAGTTGTCTTCGGTTAATAAATGTTGCGGCAAATAGGCAATAACAGCATCCTTAGGAAAACGAATATGACCACGTGTGGGCTTTTGCTCACCAGCGATAATTTTCATCATGGTCGATTTTCCAGCACCATTTTTGCCCATAAGGGCAATTTTATCATTCTCATTAATTACAAAAGAAACATCACTAAAAAGGGTATCTCCACTAAATTCAACAGCAATAGCATCAACAGAAATCATAGTTTAATTTTTAAAAGCGCAAAGCTAGTTAAAACGGATATATCTCCGTAGTATTTTTTATCGTCCCAAACTAAATGACTGAAGTTTAAATTTTCAATTTTAAGCGTATGCTAAACCATTGAAACGTGGTGAAAGTATAATCATTAGAGCTTTAAAAGCTTTAAACAGAGAAAAATTTAAACATTCCATCTTCGGAAATCAGTCCTAAATATCCATAAAAAAAATTCAATATTTTATGAATTATAGATAAATGTTGTACTTTGTAGCCTCAAAAATTACCGCTATAAAACACTATCCTAATTAATTTATTTTTAGCTAAAAAAACCAAAAACATGAAAAGAATATTGCTACTTTTTTCCATACTTATAGGCAGTTGTGAATCAGTGAAAGAACAGGTTGATTTGATAATTACAAACGCTACGGTTTATACTGTGGACGCTTCTTTTTCTAAAGCCCAAGCCTTTGCGGTTAAAGATGGTAAGTTTATAGCTATAGGCACCAATGAAGAAATTTCAGAAAAGTATAGTACGGAGCAATTTATTGATGCTCAAGGTAAGGCTGTTGTGCCGGGTTTAATCGATGCACATTGTCATTTTTTTAGATTGGGAATCGACCAACAAGAACTTGATTTAGTGGGCACCAAGAGTTATGATGAGATCCTGGAAAAAGTAAAAACCTTTCAATTAAAAAATAAAAGAGATTTTATCATCGGTCGTGGTTGGGATCAAAACGACTGGGAAGTTAAAGAGTTTCCTACCAAAGAACAATTAGACGTCTTATATCCTGAAACGCCAGTAGTTTTGCAGCGTATTGATGGGCATGCGTATATCGTAAACCAGAAAGCGCTCGACTTAGCCGGAATCACCATGGATACAAAAGCAATAGGTGGTGAAATTATAAAAATGAATGGAAAAATAACAGGTATTCTAGTCGATGGTCCTATGGATTTGGTAGACGCTATCTTGCCTAAACCTTCTAAAAAAGTGATGATTCAAGCGCTAAAAGATGCGCAACAAATTGCTATAAACAACGGGTTAACCACCGTAAATGATGCAGGGTTGTCTCGAGAAGTGATTGAGCTTATAGACAGTTTACAACAATCAGGGGACTTATCCATGCGCGTATATGCCATGATTTCTAATGCTCCTGAGAACTTAGATTATTATTTAGACAAAGGTATCATCAAAACCGATTATTTAAATGTTCGCTCTGTAAAGGTATATGGAGATGGCGCATTGGGTTCTCGTGGGGCTGTTTTAAAAGCATCGTATACTGACCAGCATAATCACTTCGGAGCTATGGTAACGCCTGTTGATGAAATTGAAAAATTAGCCCATCGAATTGCAGCAAGCTCGTATCAGATGAATACGCACGCTATTGGTGATTCAGCGAATATTGTGGTGTTAAAAGCGTATAAAGATGCTTTAAAAGGTAAAAAGGATAGACGTTGGAAAGTTGAACACGCCCAAGTCATTGCACCTTTAGACTTTGACTATTTTGAAGAAGGAATTATTCCGTCTATACAGCCAACTCATGCCACTAGCGATATGTATTGGGTTGCCGATAGGCTAGGAGCTGAGCGCGTAAAGGGTGCTTATGCCTATAAAACACTTTTAGATAAGGCGGGAATAGTGGCTTTAGGAACCGATTTTCCTGTAGAACAGGTAAGTCCGTTTTTAACTTTTTATGCTGCAGTAGCACGAAAAGATACCGATGGATTTCCTGAAGGAGGGTTTCAATCGAATGATAAATTAACTAGAGAAGAAACGCTTAAAGGAATGACCATTTGGGCAGCCTATAGTAACTTTGAAGAAGAAGAAAAAGGGAGTATTGAAGTGGGTAAATTTGCTGATTTTGTAATCCTAGAAAAAGATATTATGACTATCCCAGAAGAAGAAATTGCAACGACAACTGCATCGCGCGTTTTTATAGCCGGTAAAAGTTTAAAGTAAGGGAATAGGTAGGTCAAAACAATAAAAAGTCCTGAAGTTCAAAACTTCAGGACTTTTTAGGTTAAGGCTGTGCTTCTTTTATTTTTTTTCGCTTACAGGAACGGTAACGATAACTGTTCCCCAACCCATAACTAATTCTGGACCTGTAGTACCATCATGGAAAATCATAGATAAATTTTCTAAAGATTCCTTACCAGTGCTAACAGTTCCTTTTACGCGCACCAAGTCAGCAGCTTTATCATACGTATAAGCTCCCCACTGGTTTAAGTTCTTGTTTAAAATAACTGTCCATTCTTTTTCGCCTGGAATTGTAAATAACGAATAAGTACCAGCTTTAACTGATGTACCTCCAAAAGTAGCGTCTTTATAAAATGTGATCTCTACCGATTCATTTGCGCCTGTTCGCCAAACACTACCTGCAGGAGCTAGTTCAGAAACAGACCTTCCTTTTAATTGAGGTCTACTGTAGGTAACTTTTGCTAATTTGTCGGCAATTTTATAACTGCTTGGATAAGAAGCTGCATCCATAGGACTCTGGTCTAAGCTGCTGAATTTTTGTGCACTTAGATTTGCAGTAAAAATAAAGCAAGCTGAAATTAAGGCAATTTTGATAAATTTTTTCATTGTTGTTTGTTTAAGTGTTTTTACTTGAGCAATCTAGCTTAGTTTCTGCCTGCTAAAGTCGTAACATTTTTTTAAACTTACAAAAAAAGAAATTTGATCTTATTTTGCACTAATAATAGTTACAATAAAATACTAAAAAATAGTTATATGTTTTAAATTGTAATCGTTTTTAGTGTTTATGTTTTTTAAAAGAAACATTAAACCCATCTTTGCTTTACTATTGATTATAAAGTGATATGTTATGTGTGGAATTGTATGTGCGTTTGATGTAAAAGAGAGTACGGAAGAATTAAGACCTCAGTTGCTTGAGATGTCAAAAAAAATTAGACATAGAGGGCCAGATTGGAGTGGAATATTTGCAAATGATAAAGCCATATTAGCTCACGAGCGTTTGGCTATTGTAGATCCAGCTTCTGGAAAACAACCTTTATTTAGTGAAGATAAAAAATTAATACTCGCTGCCAATGGTGAGATTTATAACCACAGGCAACTTAGAAAGCAGTTTGAGGGAAAATACAATTTCCAAACTGAATCCGATTGTGAGGTGATTTTGGCATTGTATCAAAAAAAAGGAGTTCACTTTTTGGATGAAATGAATGGCATTTTTGGATTTGCCATTTATGATGTGGAAAAAGATGAATATTTTATAGCAAGAGACCATATGGGAATAATTCCTTTATATATGGGTTGGGATAAAAATGGCACTTTTTACGTAGCCTCCGAATTAAAAGCTTTAGAAGGAACCTGTACTAAAATAGAACTTTTTCCTCCGGGACATTATATGCACAGCTCGGATGGCGAATTAAAACAATGGTATTCTCGTGATTGGATGGAATACGAGGCTGTAAAAGATAACACAACCAGCATTGCAGCCATTAAAGAGGCTTTAGAAGCGGCCGTTCACAGACAATTAATGTCTGATGTACCTTATGGTGTTTTGTTATCAGGAGGGCTAGATTCTTCAGTGACTTCTGCTATTGCTAAAAAATACGCCCAAAAAAGAATCGAATCAGATGATACTGCAGAGGCTTGGTACCCGCAGTTGCACTCATTTTCAGTAGGTCTTGAAGGATCGCCTGATCTAGCAGCGGCTAGGAAAGTCGCCGATCATATCGGTACCATTCATCACGAAATTAAATTTACGATTCAAGAAGGCCTAGATGCTATAAAAGATGTCGTTTACAATCTAGAAACCTATGATGTCACTACGATTAGAGCTTCAACGCCCATGTATTTAATGGCTAGAGTTATCAAATCTATGGGGATAAAAATGGTGCTTTCTGGAGAAGGTGCAGATGAATTGTTTGGAGGCTATTTGTATTTTCATAAAGCACCTAATGCTAAAGAATTTCATGAAGAAACGGTCCGTAAATTAAGTAAATTACACATGTACGACTGTTTAAGAGCGAATAAATCATTAGCTGCTTGGGGAATAGAGGGTCGTGTGCCATTTTTAGATAAAGAATTTATGGATGTAGCTATGCGCATCAATCCACAAGATAAAATGATTAATGGCGAACGCATGGAAAAATGGGTGGTACGTAAAGCTTTTGAAGAAATGTTACCTGAAAGCGTCGCATGGCGTCAAAAAGAACAATTTTCGGATGGGGTAGGGTACAGTTGGATTGATACCCTGAAAGAGGTAGTTAAAGTAGAGGTAAGTGACGAACAATTAGCGAATGCTAAATTCAGGTTTCCACTGCAGACACCAACATCAAAGGAAGAATTTTATTACCGTTCTATATTTGAGTCACATTTTCCGTCAGATGCTGCAGCGCTTTGCGTTCCTCAAGAAGCATCCGTTGCTTGTAGTACTAAAATAGCTTTAGAGTGGGATGAGGCATTTAAAAACATGAACGATCCTTCTGGTAGGGCCGTGGCTAATGTGCATGCTGACGCCTATGTAAAAGCTTAATTTTTGCATGATCATTTTTAGTTTTAATGATATGTAGTCCGTAAGAAGCACCCTGTAGGGTGCTTCTTTGGGTTAAAGGCCTGAGTTTACTACTATTTTTTTCTTTAAAAATATAAATAGGCCTATATATTTTCCACAATTTTTGTTGATAACTTAGCTGTTGCTATTTGGTTTAAACGCCTAATTCTAGTAGGTAATCTTTATATTTGTAAGATTGCTAAAATTACAACGAAACCATTAATTTATGAGCGAAGAAGCAAAAAATGACGACCTAGAAAATAAAAAGTCTGAAGAAGCAAAAAAGAATGAAAATTTGCCTATGAAAGATTATTCGGCGGATAGTATCCAGGCGTTAGAAGGTATGGAGCATGTGCGCATGAGACCTTCCATGTATATTGGTGATGTGGGTATTAGAGGCTTGCACCATTTGGTATATGAAGTTGTTGATAATTCAATTGACGAAGCCATGGGTGGGCATTGTGATACAATTACAGTGACCATCAATGAAAATAATTCTGTAACCGTTAGAGATAACGGTCGTGGTATTCCTGTTGATATTCATAAAAAAGAAGGTGTCTCTGCGTTACAAGTAGTCATGACTAAAATTGGTGCCGGTGGTAAATTCGATAAAGATTCGTATAAAGTTTCTGGTGGTTTACATGGTGTTGGGGTATCTTGCGTAAATGCACTTTCAAACCATTTAAAAGCAACGGTTTTTAGGAATGGTACTATTTACGAGCAAGAATATGAAAAGGGTAAAGCCATGTATCCTGTTAAAAGCGTTGGTACAACAGATCTTAGGGGCACTGAGGTAACTTTTATTCCAGATGATACTATTTTTACGCAAACAATAGAGTTTAGTTATGAAACGCTTTCCAATAGAATGCGTGAGCTTTCATTTTTAAATAAGGGGCTTTCTATCACCATTATGGATAAACGTCAAAAGGATAAAGACAGTCCAAGTGGTTTTGTCCAAGAACGCTTCTTTTCAGAAGAAGGCCTAAAGGAATTTATTAAGTTTTTAGATAGTAATCGTGAGCCTCTTATTCAGAAAGTTATAGCTATTGAAGGAGAGAAAAACGGAATTCCAGTAGAGGTAGCTATGATTTATAATACCTCGTACACTGAAAATTTACATTCTTATGTAAATAATATTAACACCCACGAAGGGGGTACACATTTATCTGGTTTTAGAAGGGGTTTAACGGGTACTTTGAAGAAGTATGCAGACGCCTCTGGAATGTTAGATAAATTAAAGTTTGAAATTCAGGGAGATGATTTTAGAGAAGGCTTAACGGCAATTATTTCTGTAAAGGTGGCAGAACCACAATTCGAAGGACAGACGAAAACTAAATTAGGAAATAGAGATGTTTCTGCAGCTGTGAGTCAAGCAGTTTCGGAAATGTTGACTGATTATTTAGAAGAAAATCCTGAGGATGCTAAAATAATTGTACAAAAAGTAGTTTTAGCAGCAACTGCCCGACACGCAGCGACGAAAGCGCGTGAAATGGTACAGCGTAAAACGGTTATGAGTATAGGTGGTTTACCTGGAAAATTATCAGATTGCTCCGATCAGGACCCCGTAAATTGTGAAGTTTTTCTTGTCGAGGGAGATTCGGCGGGAGGTACGGCTAAACAGGGTCGTGACCGAATGTTCCAAGCTATTTTGCCTTTGCGAGGTAAGATCTTGAACGTTGAAAAGGCCATGACACATAAAGTTTTTGAAAACGAGGAGATTAAAAATATCTATACAGCCTTAGGGGTATCTATAGGTACTGAAGAAGATAGTAAAGCCTTAAATCTAGATAAGTTAAGATATCACAAGGTAGTCATCATGTGTGATGCGGATGTCGATGGTAGTCATATCGAAACCTTGATTCTTACCTTTTTCTTTAGATTCATGCGTGAGTTAATAGAAGCCGGGCACGTTTATATCGCAACACCGCCTTTATATTTAGTTAAAAAGGGAAATAAGAAGCGCTATGCTTGGAATGATAAAGAGCGTGATGAAATTGCAGAAAGCTTTAATGGTAGTGTAGGTATTCAGCGTTATAAAGGTCTAGGAGAAATGAATGCTGAACAACTATGGGATACGACCATGAATCCTGAGTTCAGAACTTTAAGAAGAATTGTTATAGATAATGCCACAGAAACAGATCGTGTTTTCTCTATGTTAATGGGGGATGAAGTTCCACCACGAAGAGAATTTATTGAGAAAAATGCGGTTTATGCCAACATTGATGCATAAGAAATCATAGTTTCACAACAAAAACTCGCACACTACGTGCGAGTTTTTTAGTTTTACCCCAAATTAAAAATCTTATGAAATACTTTTTTTTAGCAGTTCTCGTAGGGTCCTGCACCTTTGGGAAAGCACAATCAAACGCTAACGATATTTTTGCCGCAGGTGTTGCGGATGCAGAACGATTTTCAAATGACTATTTTGGCCCCCTTTCAGAAGGCGCCTTATACAGCATATCTAATGGCTGGTACAATTCAGGAAAAGCGAAGCCGCTTTTAGGTTTTGAGATCTCTTTGGTGGGGAATATGGCTTCTTTTAAGAATAAAAACAACAAAAAGTCATTTGTTTTAAATACGGCTGACTATGAAAATCTACAATTTGAAGATGGCAGTGTATCTCAACAAGTGTCAACTGCCTTAGGAGATATCGAAGGCATTACCGTTTTTGTGGAAGGTGAGATAGCACCCGGAATCACACAAAGACAGCAATTTGAATTGCCGTCTGGTTTATCAGGAGAAGGTATAAATTTTGTTCCCTCTGCTTTTCTTCAAGCAAGTGTAGGGGTTTTTAAAGGAACAGAGCTAAAGGCGCGTTTTTTACCTAAAATAGCTACGGATGAGGTTTCTGTCGGTTTCTATGGAGTAGGTATTCAGCACGAGTTTACGAGCCTTTTACCCGTAGATAAAATTTGGCCAGTGGCGATATCTGGAGTAATTGGATATACTCATCTTGATGCCTCCTATGATTTTACAAATACAGGGATTATAGCAGGGTCTGATCAGAGAATTGAAACAGATATGAATAGTTGGGTATTTCAGGCTGTGGTTTCTACAAAATTACCGGTGATTAATTTTTACGGTGGCTTAGGGTACTTAAAGGGTAAATCTACAATCGATTTTTTAGGTACCTATGAAAGTGGCTTTATTACGTCACCCAGTGTAGAAGATCCTTTTAGTTTAAATCGTGAAGTAAGTGGTGTCACTGCAAATGTTGGAACAAAATTAAAGCTTGGTTTTTTTAGACTGAATGCGGATTATACTATTGCTGAGTTTAATAGCTTATCGGTAGGTATTAATTTTGGATTTAGGTAATAGAGTATCAAATACATCATAAAAAAAGGGACATTAGTTATCAACTAATGTCCCTTTTTTTAGGTAGTATATTTTGTGATATTCTTCTTATTCTCTTATGGCAAAAATAGCGCCATTTGTTTTTTGAAGTGTTGTGACAATTAATTTTACTTCTTCATCGGGAATATCGGTACCTGGATAAGAAATCGTATACACATCATTCTCTTTTTTCCAAGAAAAATCAGTTTGAACAATTAGATTATTGTTTGTGTATTGATGATATCTCCCTAAATAGGCATCGTTAAATATCCATTCGAATTCGGTTTTTGATTTTGTGTTTTCCATGGATTGATTTGAGACAACATTGGTCCAAATACCAATAACAGGGTCGTTGTTAATAGCTGGTTTAGAGCAATTCGTGAATGCAAAAATGACACAAAATGCTACAATACTGCAGATTTTCTTCATGATAAGTAGGTTTAATTTGGGATGTGAAATGTACAAAATATTAAGAAGCAGCAACAATTCTTTCGATGTATGACATCCCTAAACCCCACATTTTCGATGTATTACTTTTTTCTTTAACATTTAAAACTATTTTAAATAAAGGAAGCGGTTAAAAAATGATTTCAAAACGTGGTTTTCGTTTTTAATTTCAGTAATTTTGAGTTTACTTAAATAAAATCAATACTAAAAATAAACAAATGAAGGTTACAGTAGTAGGAGCAGGCGCTGTGGGTGCAAGTTGTGCTGAATACATAGCTATAAAAAATTTCGCATCAGAAGTAGTTTTATTAGACATTAAAGAAGGCTTTGCCGAAGGTAAAGCAATGGACCTGATGCAAACGGCGTCCTTGAATGGTTTTGATACCAAAATAACAGGGATTACTAATAATTATGCTGCAACAGCTGGTAGTGATATTGCAGTGATTACTTCT
The DNA here is from genome assembly GCF_000799565.1 of Cellulophaga sp. Hel_I_12. Lineage (NCBI taxonomy): Bacteria > Pseudomonadati > Bacteroidota > Flavobacteriia > Flavobacteriales > Flavobacteriaceae > Cellulophaga > Cellulophaga sp. Hel_I_12. Next base: position 1,462,880 of record NZ_JUHB01000001.1, on the reverse strand, counting down.
GGTATTCCTCGCAAACCAGGAATGACAAGAGAAGAGCTTATAGGAATTAATGCTGGTATTGTAAAGTCAGTAGCCTCTAACTTAATAGCGCATTCACCAAATGTAATTTTAATAGTGGTGAGTAACCCTATGGATACCATGGCTTATTTGGTTCATAAGACTACAAATCTTCCAAAAAATAAAATTATAGGAATGGGTGGTGCCTTAGACAGTGCTCGTTTTAAATATAGATTGGCTGAAGCTTTAGAAGCTCCAATTTCTGATGTCGATGGTATGGTTATCGGAGGTCATAGTGATACAGGTATGGTACCACTTACTTCACATGCCACACGGAACAGTATTAAAGTTTCTGAGTTCTTGTCTGAGGAAAGATTAAATCAAGTAGCTGAAGATACAAAAGTAGGCGGAGCCACATTAACCAAATTATTAGGTACAAGCGCTTGGTATGCTCCTGGAGCAGCAGTTTCAAGTATGGTTCAAGCCATAGCTTGTAATCAAATGAAAATGTTTCCATGTTCTACTTTCTTAGAGGGTGAATATGATTTAAACGATATTTGTATTGGTGTACCAGTACTTTTAGGCAAAAACGGAATTGAAAAAATTATTACCATTCCTTTGAGTGATGCTGAAAAAGCAAAAATGCAAGAAAGTGCAGATGGAGTAAAGAAGACCAATGATTTATTAGCGCTTTAAAAGCTGTAGTATACAAAACGAGCAAGGGCAGTTTTCAGTTAGATTACTGCCCTTGTTTTTAAATGTAAAATATATTGTCAATTCCTATCTTAAATGATATATTTGCACGCTTACAAAAAAAAACCAGAATTTAATATAGTAACTAATGCAAAATAAAGGACTTATAAAGCTTTTCGCTTTTTTGTTTGGATTGGTAAGTATCTACCAATTATCTTACACATTCATCACAAACAATGTTGAAGAAAAGGCAGCAAGCTTTGCTGAAAACACAATTTCCAGTACAGAAAATGATTTTTCTAATCTTAGGAAAGAGGTTGAAACTAGGTATTTAGACTCCATAGGGGAGCAATCTATCCTAGGATTTACTACCTACAATGAAGCAAAGAAAAAAGAGCTAAACAAAGGTTTAGATTTAAAAGGAGGTATTAACGTGACTCTTCAAATATCGGTAAAGGATATTTTAAAGGGCTTAGCCAATAATACAACCAATGCCATTTTTAATAAAGCTTTGGCAGAAGCCGATGTGGCTTCGAAAAGCAGCAGCGATACTTATGTTGATTTATTTTTTCAAGCATTTGATAATTTAAAAGGCGATACAAAGTTAGCGTCTCCTGAGATTTTTGCAAACAAAGGACTAAGTGATTTGATTAATTTTCAAATGACTGATGAGCAGGTGAAACCTATTATCAGAACTAAAATTGATGAATCAATCATATCTGCTTTTGAAGTACTAAGAGAGCGTATCGATGGTTTTGGTGTTACACAGCCAAACATTCAACGTGAAGGTACTTCGGGTCGTATTTTGGTAGAATTGCCAGGAGCAAAAGATATTTCTAGAGCGCAAGAATTGCTTTCAAGTACAGCACAATTAGAGTTTTGGGAAACCTACAGACCGGATAATCAATTTTTAAGTAAGTTCTTATTTGATGCAAATGAGAAATTAAAAACTATTGTCGAGGTAGACCAGCCTGAAAGTATAGTAAAGGAAGAATCTGAAATAGACTCGCTATTATCCGATGTTGCACAAGATTCAATTGATTTCGCCAGTGAAGTAAATCCTCTAGGAAATTTATTGATCCCGGGAGATCCAAACAGCTATTCATTTGTTAGAGCAGCAACTAAGGATACGGCTCAGATTAGTGCGTATTTAGGCATGCCTGAAATTCGCAGATTAATCCCTAAAGAATTACAGTTCGTAAAGTTTTTATGGGAAAGACCAACAGAAGGTTCTGAAATTGTAGGATTGTTTGCTGTAAAATCAAACAGAATGGCTACACCAAGAATTAGTGGTGATGTGGTTAGTGATGCAAGTGATGTATTTGATCAGCGTAATAGACCCGCCGTTAGTATGAGTATGAATACGCGTGGCGCTAAAGAATGGGAAAAATTAACTAGCGAAGCCAATCTTAATAACACAGGGATCGCGATTGTTTTAGATAACAAGGTATATACCGCACCAGGAGTATCACAAGTTGGTGGTATTTCAGGGGGGCGTTCTGAAATCACAGGGACTTTTACATTAAATGAAACCAAAGATATTGCCAATGTTTTAAGAGCTGGTAAATTGCCTGCAAAAGCAGAGATTGTACAATCAGAAATTGTAGGGCCTTCTTTAGGGCAAGAAGCTATTGATAGTGGTTTCAACTCTTTTGCCATTGCCATGGTTTTTGTTTTAGTTTGGATGATTTTTTACTACGGTAAAGCAGGTGTTTTTGCAGATATCGCATTGATATTCAATATTTTGTTAATCTTCGGTGTATTAACCAGTATCCAAGCTGTTTTAACCTTACCCGGTATTGCTGGTATCGTTTTAACTATCGGTATGTCTGTGGATGCGAACGTGCTTATCTTTGAGCGTATAAAAGAAGAAATATTAAAAGGCAAGGGTAAATCCTTAGCGATTGCTGATGGTTTTAAAAATGCATTATCCTCGATTTTAGATGCAAATATTACTACTGGACTTACGGCAATTATACTATTCGTATTTGGTACAGGACCTATCAAAGGTTTTGCTACTACCTTGATTATTGGTATTTTAACCTCGTTATTTACAGCGATTTTTGTAACCAGATTGTTAATCGGATGGTATTTAGGAGCTAAAGAAAGAAGATTAGATTTCTATACAGGATTAACTAAAAACTTATTCAAAAATGTTCACATAAATTTCTTATCAAAAAGAAAAATAGCTTATGTGTTATCTACCTTTTTTGTTTTAGTTGGGTTGTATTCTTTATTTTTTGGACCTGGACTGCAACAAGGTGTTGACTTCGTGGGTGGTAGATCATACCAAGTTCGTTTTGAGAAAGCGGTGAGTGCATCAGAAATGGCAACAGAATTAAACCAAATTTTTGGAAGTGGTACCAATGTTAAAACCTTTGGTGAGGATAATCAAGTAATGATTACGACACCTTATAAAGTTGATGTTGAAGGTACTGAGGTTGATGTTGAAATTCAAGATAAACTATATACTACTTTACAAAAGTACTTGCCAGACGGAACTAGCTTTGAAGATTTTTCAATAGCTAACGACGGTAAGGCCATTGGAATTATGTCTTCTAAAAAGGTTGGGCCAACCATAGCAGATGATATTAAGAACAATGCATTTTGGGCAATTATAGGCTCATTAGGTGTCGTGTTTTTATACATCTTATTCCGTTTCCGTAAATGGCAATTCTCTTTAGGGGCGGTAGTGGCAGTTTTTCATGACGTTTTAATTGTACTTGGTATCTTTTCTATTTTTGGTAAAATAATGCCTTTTAATATGGAAATTGATCAGGCGTTTATCGCAGCTATTCTAACCGTTATTGGGTATTCATTAAACGATACTGTAATTGTATTTGACCGTATTCGTGAGATTATTGCGGAAAGAGGTTGGAAAGCTGGTGAAAACACCAATTTGGCCTTGAATAGTACTTTAGGAAGAACCTTAAATACTTCTTTAACAACGATTATTGTATTGCTAGCTATATTTACTTTTGGTGGGGATTCATTACGAGGATTTATGTTTGCAATGATAATAGGTATCGTAGTAGGAACATATTCGTCGTTGTTCATTGCAACACCTGTAATGTTTGATACGTTGAACAAGAAAGAGCAAGAGGGGCAATAAAATGTCCTTTTAAGAATCTACTAAAATAGCCGCTACATGCGGCTATTTTTATGCCTTAAAAAGTAATTCACTAAGAGCTTTTTAGGTAGGTTTATTTTAAAACCATGCCAATAGATCCTTCCTTGGTTTTTTGAAGTTCAAAGATGCGATTTGGTTCCAGGCCAACTTCGGTTCTATGGGATACATAAATAATTGTAGTCTTCGTTTCTTGGGCTATTTTGTTAGTAAGGGCAACAAAAAGCGCGGCACTTTGGTCATCTAAATTTTCAGTGGGCTCGTCTAGAATTAATAAATGGGGTTGTTTTATCATAGCTCTGCCCACCATGACTAGCCTTTGATTTCCTTGGGTTAAATCAGAGAATAAAGTGTCTTTAAATGCTTTTAAACCTAAAACCTTTAGCCACTCGTCTGCAAGTTTTTTTTGTTGCTCAGTCGGTATTTGGTATAAACCTATAGAATCGTTAAGGCCCGAAATAAGCATGTTTTCGGTGGTATTCTGCCCTTTATAATTATGGGTTAACATTGGAGCGTAATACCCGATATTTTTTCTGATATCCCAAATGCTTTCTCCGCTCCCTTTTTTATTTCCAAAAAGATATAATTCTTGGCCATAACCTTTACTATTTTCTCCCGTAATCATTGAAAGTAAGGTAGTTTTTCCACTTCCGTTACAGCCTTTTAATTGCCAAAACTCTCCTGTAGAAATAGTCCAATTTATATTTTTTAGAATGGGAATAGCATTAAAAGCTACCTGAACATTTTTAAGGTCAATTAAAATAGCCTCTTTGTACGCTGATGGAAGCGCGGGTTTAGGAATTTTTTGTGAGAATAGTTTTTCGTCCTCTTTGTTTATAAGATTCGAAAGTTTATCTAGTTTTTCAAAATTTCCGTCTGATGTTAAATAGGCTTTGTTTTTAATAAAATTTAAAGCGTCATTTTTTCGGCTTATTAGGATTATAATAATGGTATGTAACCCAATATTTTCTAATCTTACTTTTAAATTTTTTCTTGAAGCTACATCTAGAGTATCAAAGGGATGATCCAAAATAAGATAGTCGGGATCTCTAGTTAACAAGAAATTCAGCACATTTTTTTGTTGTTCCCCACTCGACATCGATTTTAAAGATTGCTTCGTTTGTGTAGTGGTGTATTTTATTTCATGTAGCTCTTCTTCTCGTATAAAGGCATCAATAGATACTTTAGATAGTACTGTGCCATTTAAGTCTTTTAAATAGGCTAAAGCTTTCGGAGGATTTCCATCCACTAGATCAGCAATAAAATTACGGCTATCCACCGTCCGATCAATATAAATGGTCCAATGCTTTGAGTTCATTATTTTGATAAAATCAAAGGTTCAAAAGAAATAGTTCAGAGGAAAAAATTATCCATCTCTATGCTTTTTTAGTCTCTAGTAAAAACAACACTATCTTTAGCTTCTAAAAGAAATTTATCAGCCAAACCTGCATTCACCTCTAAAACATATTTTATAGGTACTTGTGATGAAAGTCCGTTTTCATTAAAAGGTTCGGCATTTTTTTGAAAACTAGCGATTTTTAAATCTTCATTTATAAAGATAATATCTAAAGGAATCTCTGTATTCTTCATGTAAAACGAATGCATTGCTACATCAGGAAAAATGAATAACATACCTCTGTTGCCTAACATCGATTTTCTATACATTAAACCAGTTTCGGTTTCATAAGGTGTTTCAGCTATTTCTATATCAAACTTCGCAACGACACTGTCGCTCTTGCTTTTATATATAAATAGTGCTCCTTCTTTTTTAAATTCAATGGGAGTAGTTTTTACTTCTAGTTTAGATTCTTCCTTACAACCCAAAAAATTAGCGCTTAACACGATAAAAAAGAAAGTGATAATTTTGGGTAGTATTTTCATGTTATTTTACGTTTTTCGGCTTGAACATAAAGTAGAGGCCAATAAGCACAAAAGGAATGCTTAACCATTGCCCTATGGATAACAATTCTAAAGATTCGTCTAAAGAATTTTGACGTTCTTTTACAAACTCCACAAAAAACCGAATAGACCATAGTAGCACTAAAAAAGTACCGAATAAAAACCCTGGTTTATCTTTTTTATCGGTCTTCCAATAAAAGTAATAAAGAATTATAAAGACAAAAATATAACTAATACCTTCATACAATTGTGCTGGATGACGGTAGGGTATTGCTGCTAATCTTTCCGCGAAATTTTTGTTATTTTCAATTAAATCGTAAGCGATATTTGAGGTTTTCGCATTTGTGAGTCGTAGCGCTTCTCCATATTTTAGGTCCCCAGTTTCAACACTAGGATCTACTGTATTTCTAACAAATTTAGTGGCAAATATAAAAGACTTATCTACTATTTTACCTACAATTTCTGAATTGAAAAAGTTTCCTAAACGCACAAAAAATGCTCCTATGGCCACAGGAATAACAATGCGATCTAAAATCCATAAGACTTTAAATTCTGGATTTTTTCGCACGTATAAATACATGGCTACAATAATACCAATAGCTGCTCCATGACTCGCTAGCCCTGTAAAGCCTGTAAATTCATAACCATTGATAAAACCAAAAAGACTTCCACTCGCACTTTCTCGAATAGGAAGTAAAATTTCTAGCATATGATTTTTATAATACGACCAATCATAGAAAAATACATGCCCTAAGCGCGCACCAAGCATAGTGGCCAAAACCGTATAAATAAAAAGGGAATCTAATTGTTCAACCGTTTTTTTCTCTTTCAGAAAAATCTTTTTCATCATGTACCAGCCAACAGCAAAGGCGGCAATCCATAAGAGGTTGTAATATTTTATTTGAACGAATCCGATTTTAAAAAGTGTGTCGTCTGGATTCCAAGTAAAACCTAAAAAATACATTCTGAATAATTTTGAAAGGCTAAGATAAGAAAATAGAAAGTAGTCAGCCCTTAGCTTTGTAAAGAAAATATATATTACTGTTTAGGTCGAGGATTAGGGAACAGGATCGTAGCCTTTTCCTCCCCAAGGATGGCAACTAAAAATGCGTTTTAATCCCAAAAATCCACCTTTTAGTACACCATGCTTTTTTAAAGCTTCAAGTGTGTATTGAGAACAGGTAGGTGAGTAGCGGCAACTAGCAGGCGTAAGTGGGGAAATAACAAGCTGATAAAAGCGTACTAAAAAAACAAAAGGTGCGATCAGTATTTTTTTCATGATTTTAACTTTTAAGCCGACAGTATTTGACTTTTAAAAATCAAGTTCAATTTTAAATAAAACTTAGTCAACACTAAACGTAGTGCCATCTTTCCCATCTTTTAAGTGTATTCCCAAGGCAGCCAATTGATCTCTTATTTTATCAGAAGTCGCAAAATCTTTGTTATCTCGTGCTTCTTTTCTAAGCTGAATAAATAAGGACACAACATCGGCTAGTTTATCCGTATCTGCTCCACTTTGATTTTTGTTTTCAAGGCCTAAAACATCAAATATAAATGCACTTAGCACATGTGTTAAAAGTTGCTTATCCTCTTCAGAAATAGTTTCTTTCCCGTCTTTTATAGCATTTATATGTTTTACGGCTTCAAATAAATGAGCAATTAGGGTAGGGGTATTAAAATCGTCATTCATGGCATCATAGCATTTTTGTTGCCAAGAAAGAACATCAAAATCGCCAGGATTACCTATGGCCAAGCTTGCTAGGCTATTAAAGGCCTCCATTAATTTTAAATAGCCTTTTTCAGAAGCTAATAAGGCCTCATTACTTAAGTCTAAAATACTTGTATAATGCGCTTGTAGCATAAAAAAACGTACTACAGTAGGAGAAAAAGGTTTGGATAGTATGGTATTTTCGCCAGAAAAAATCTCTTCGGGTAAAATATTATTTCCCGTGGACTTTGCCATTTTCTTTCCATTCATCGTTAGCATATTCGCATGAAGCCAATACTTAACAGGAGAAACTCCGTTAGTGGCTTCAGCTTGTGCAATTTCGCATTCGTGGTGTGGAAACTTTAAATCCATGCCACCACCGTGAATATCAAAGGATTCTCCTAAATATTTAGTACTCATCGCGGTGCATTCTAAATGCCAACCAGGAAAACCATCACCCCAAGGCGAAGGCCAACGCATAATATGTTGTGCCTCTGCTTTTTTCCATAAGGCAAAATCTTGAGGACTTTGTTTTTCGTCCTGTGCTGTAAGTTCGCGCGTATTGGTAATCATATCTTCTAATTTTCTGCCGCTCAACTTACCATATTCGTGAGTTTCATTAAATTTAGAGACATTAAAATAAACAGAGCCATTTATTTCATAGGCATATCCTTTTTCGAGAATATCTTTAATAATTTCTATTTGCTCAATAATATGACCTGTTGCTGTTGGTTCTATGCTAGGAGGTAAAAAATTAAATTTTTGAAGTATGGTATGAAAATCTACTGTATACCGCTGAACAACTTCCATAGGTTCAATACGTTCTAAGCGTGCTTTTTTTGCAATTTTATCTTCACCTTCATCCGCGTCATTTTCTAAATGACCAGCATCTGTGATATTCCTAACATAGCGAACTTTATAGCCTAAATGTTTAAGGTACCTAAAAATCATATCAAAAGACATGAAGGTTCTGCAATTCCCCAAGTGCACATTGCTGTACACTGTTGGTCCACAAACATACATTCCAATAGCGCCTTCAGTAATGGGTTCCAAAATTTCTTTTTTACCTGAAAGGGAGTTATAAACTTTTAGTTTTTGGCTTTTATATAATTGCATTCTCAATGATAAAATATTAAAATTTGGTATCTAATTTAATAAAGTTTAAGAACTCACGCCGTGTAGGCTCCTCTTTGAACTTACCACCATATTCAGCCGTTACCGTACTACTTTCAATATCGCGAATTCCTCTTGAGTTAACGCATAAATGTTTAGCATCAATAATACAGGCAACATCTTCAGTGTTTAGTACTTTTTGCAGCTCGCGTACAATTTGGATATTTAATCGTTCTTGAACCTGTGGTCTTTTTGCAAAATAATCCACAATACGGTTCATTTTTGAAAGGCCAACTACTTTACCATTCGATATGTAAGCCACGTGAGCTCTACCCACTATGGGTAATAAATGATGTTCGCAAGTGCTATAAAGTGTAATGTTTTTTTCTACTAACATTTCACCGTATTGATACTTATTATCAAAAGTAGAAGATTTAGGTTTTCTACTCGGATGCAATCCAGAGAAAATTTCATTGACAAACATTTTAGCAACTCGATTTGGAGTTCCTTTAAGGCTGTCATCGCTTAGGTCTAAACCTAGTGTTTCCATAATTTCAGAAACATTGACTCTAATTTTAGAGATTTTTTCTTCGTCGCTTAATTCAAAAGCATTTGGGCGTAAAGGAGTATCTTCTGACGAGGAAACATGATTGTCTCCCATTTCTTCAAAATGCTCTTCCAATGTACTATCAATTTTCATGTTTACTCTTCTCTTAATAAGTTGCAAATATATGCATTATCTAATATTTAATAGCATATTTGGTTTTGTTAGGTCACATTAATAAACCTCGCGCTCGTATACTACCTTGGCTTTTTTAATGTTAGGGATTATTTAGGACGGGATTAAAAAAAATACAGGAGTAATCCTTTACTTTAACCAGGTCATAAAAATACTTTTTCTTTCTAAAACATCGAGGCGTACGACATCGATTTGTATTTCATCGATTAAATGCAAAAAAATCCGACAAAGAATACTAAAACCGCGTAAATTGAGTTAGTATTACACATCCAGCCGTATCATGAGAATAGTATTATATTTTTTTTGCTGTATAGGGTTTACTGTTAGTGTAGCTGCACAAAACTCCCCTGATTGTAGAACTGCAATTCCGGTATGTGCAGACATGCCTTATTTGGGATCAGCCGACGGAATAGGCGATATCGAAGATTTTGATCCCGACGTGATTACAGAGTCGGGCTGTTTAGAAAAGGGAAGTGTAAGTGAGGCAAACATAGAACACAATACCTCTTGGTTTGTGTTTAGGGCAGGAACTGATGGACAAGTTGGTTTTGACTTGGAATCGCTATCTGCAACGGCAGAATGGGATTTTGCGGTTTATGGCCCAGATGTGGATTGTGTGGCAATTAGCAACGGTACAGCACAACCTATTCGTTGTAATTACGAAGTGAATAATACCGATTTTACAGGTTTAGGTGTTAATCCTGAAAACGGACAAGTTGGTGCTCCTAGTGTAACTCAAAACCTAAACACTTATGATGAGTGGTTAGAGGTTACCGCCGGTGAGATTTATTATATTTTAATCAATAACTTTAATACCAATTTTGACGGTGACCCGGAGCCATTTTCTATTACATTCACAGGTAGTTCGGTCAATACCAATCAAAATACAGCCTTAGATTGTACCTTGCGTGATGAGTTTTTAGGCTTAGATATTACCGCTTGTGAAGGAGATCCAGATATTACCTTAAGTGCTTTACGCTCCCCAGCCGGTCCAGATATAGCGAATATACGATGGTCTGTAGATTATGAAGATGATGGTATTATTGATAATAATAACCTATTAAGCGGGCCAGCTGCGGTAGCAGAGGAATTAGTAATCCCTTCTCAAATAGCAAATTCAGGACGTTACTTTGTTGAAATTACGACAGCCTCAGGAACACCTCCGACCGTAGTTGATGATGGAGGAATTTTAATAACCATTTTTGGCCCTCCTGTTTTACAAGAGGTGATTACCTTAAATTCTAACCTAACGAATAACCCCGATCAGAATAATATTGAAATTATTGTTGAAGATTTAAGAGGCAATGGCTCTTTTGAATATGCCATAAATGGTGGCGAATTTCAGGATAGTTCCATTTTTTTAGACGTACCTCCGGGTTTAAATACTGTAATTATTAATGATAAAAATGGATGTGGAATTACAGATGCTATTGAGTTTTTAGTCGTAGGGTATCCTAAATTCTTTACGCCTAACGGAGATAGCACGAATGATGTTTGGAATATCAAAGGCATTGAGACCCTAGCTGATCCCGTTGTTTTTATCTTTGATCGTTATGGGAAATTATTAAAGCAATTAGATGCTTTTAGTGCTTGGGATGGCACGTATACAGGAAAAGAAATGCCAGCATCAGATTATTGGTTTCGCTTTGAATATAACGAAGCAGAAAGTGGTATTGTCATTGCGAAAACTACTCAAAATCACTTTTCCTTAAAACGATAAAAGACCCACAAACTGTAGGTCTTTTAAAACAATAAATTTCTTTACTATTAAAAATTTACGGTGTACGTCAAAGTAGCATTCGTATTTCTAGTGGCAATATTCAATGAGGGTGAAGCGTCAGTACTTAAAATAGAGCTTAATCTATCTTGTTTGGCACTACTTAAAGCAAAATCAAGCCTGCTGGGTCCAAAATCATAACCAATACCTCCTGAGGCTCCATTCAAATCACCAATAGTGTTATTGATATAAGGACTTTGTTCATACCTGTATCCTCCGCGTAAACTAACTCTCTCAATTCTGTATTCCCCACCAATTCTAAGGCTTGAAACAGCTTGTAATTGATTTCTAATAAAATTATTTTCAGAAGCGAAGTTTGGATCAGATTCTGGTTTTAATTCCGCTTTAGACATATCTTGGTATCCATAATCAACGCTCAAAAGTCCGTTTTTACCAAAAACTAAAGCGAGACTCCCCGTTAATTTTTCAGGTGTTTTGATGGTGTACCTTTCGTATAAGTTGATCACGTCAAAATTGATAAAATTAATATCCACATCGGCTAAGTTCGAATTAATGCGTTGTGAAAATTCATCATCTAAACGATACCAAGTAGGCGATTGGTAACTTCCGCCAACTCTAATGTTTTCGTTAAGCTTTGCTATAGCACCTAAGCTGAATGAAAAAGCCGTTCCTTGTGTTCTCAAAAAATTATCAAATGAAGCTGAACGTACCTGAGAATCTGAATCATAACCGCTCTCTGAGATTTCAGTTAATTGATCAGAAAAAATACTATGAAAATTTAAGGAAGCTCCGAGATACAAATTGTTTTGGTATTGAGTAGCCACGTTTGCCGTAAACTTGTCATTATACCCAAAACTTGTTTTTCTATAATTTTGATTTACGGTCGAGCTATATTTTGTTAAACTCACATAATCAACATTAGCATCATCATTGGGGTCGACTGCATCAATGATGCCTCCAAATATCCCTAAAAAAGCCTGTTGATTGCCGTATCCAAGGCTAGCGCCAATATCTAAATAGGCATCCTCAATGAATTCTCCATCCTGTAATTTTATGGGGCCTAAGGGAGTACCTTGAGCAAAATTTAAAAAATACTGGTCAATTCCTGTGGCTGTTGAATAGCGCGAAGAAATGCTGTTGTCAAAATTCTGAACTCGATCATAGTTCAAAGCAACACTAATTTTTTTCCAATCCGTGTCTTGATTTAAAGTTTTAAATACAAAAACACCACCAATTTGGTTTAAGGCTGGATTATTAGTAGAAATTTCAGGAGATGCTCCCGCAATATTTTTCACATTATAATTGCTTCCAGTAAAACTTATTAAGCTATTGTTGAAAACAGCGGAGCCTGCCGGGTTTACATTTAGAGATGACAAATCCCCTCCTAAAGCTCCAAAAGCCCCACTCATGGCTTGGTATCTAGCCGTGCCTTGCGTATTATCAGTGCTGTATCTTAACACATCATTTATGTTTTGAGCAGTAACATAGGAACAAACCAATAGGGATGTTACGATAAGATATTTTTTCATTCGAATTTCTTTTATTTTTATCTTTTTTAATTTCCTCTACTACTGCCTCTGCTGCTGCTAGAGGAAGACCTTGAAGATCCAGAGGAACTTCTGCTGCTACTGCTTGAGCTTCTTGTTGCTGGTGCAGAACTTCTGCTGCTGCTTGAACTTCTTACAGCAGGTGAGGAGCCTCGAGAGCTACTTCCGGAGCTTCTATACGTTCCGCCAGACGAACTTCTTGAGCTATTGCTAGGAGAGTACGTTCTAGTTGGTGCACTACTTCTTGAGCTCCTGTAGCTGCCTGAAGTATTACCTCTTTGGTAGGTGCCTGAAGAGTTACCTCTTTGGTAGGTACTCCTGTTGGTATTCCCTCTATTGTAAATGCTTGTATTTCGAGAACTTCTATTATAATTGGGTTGAACTCTCGAGCTTCTGGCAGTTCTATAACTGGTATTTCTGTTCGATGACGTACCTGACCTGTACACTGAAGTATTTCTTGAATCTCTTCCTGTTGTAGTACTTCTGTAGCGACTATTATTTGTTACATCAGCTCTGCCTCTCAATGCTGTGTTCGTATAGGATCTGGTCCCTACAGTATTGGTCCGGTAATTGCCTCTTCTTCCATTGGTGTAGGCAAAATTTCTATTATTGTAAAAATTATTGTTCCAGCCATAACCACCGCCCCAATTGTTCCAGCCGAAGCCACCGCCCCAACCCCAATTGTTCCAGCCGAAGCCACCGCCCCAACCCCAGTTGTTCCAGCCCCAGCCACCACGCCAGTTGTTCCAACCTAAGCCGCCACCCCAGCCCCAGTTGTTCCAGCCCCAACCACCACCCCAGTGATTAAAGCCGCCCCAGCCGCCTCCCCAGAATGGATCAAAACCCCAGCCGCCGAAGCCGCCAAAATTGTCATAGTAGTTAATAGACACACTAGTTGGGTTCTGTCCCCAACCACCTTGGCCATTATAATCATTGAAATTGTTATCGTAATTGTCGTTTTGATACGCCACACCCGAACCATCATCAATCGGTTGGCTGTAATACCCATCAACGTCCGTGAAAATTTCACTATCAATTATCTCTTGATATTGATCAGCTCTTCTTCCGAAGTAATCGGCATATTGATTACTAGCATTTTGTTGTTGAATTTGTACTTGTCTCGGATTATTTTCAACTAAAACGCGATTAGTATTGGGATTCGAATAAATACCATCTGTATCGTAATACGATGATTGTTGATAAGAACCACAAGAGACCATAAATAGGGATGTTATTGCTATAAATAGTGTTGTTTTAATAGTGCTGTAGGGTAGGGTATGTGTCATCATTAAAAATTTAATTGTTGAACATTGTAAAAATAGTTAGTTTTACCGAACTATTTTCTAAATAAAGTCGCAAGATTTGTGCCAAACTGTTAAATATGAGTAAAAAATTAACGAAAAGAAGCGAAGATTATTCTAAATGGTATAATGAATTAGTTGTACAAGCTGATCTAGCTGAAAACTCTGGTGTAAGAGGCTGTATGGTTATAAAACCTTATGGATATGCTATCTGGGAAAAAATGCAGGCGGCTTTAGATAAAAGATTTAAAGAGACAGGTCACGAGAATGCTTATTTCCCAATATTTATTCCAAAATCGTATTTAAGTAAAGAAGCGAGCCACGTTGAAGGTTTTGCGAAGGAATGTGCGGTAGTTACGCACTATAGGCTTAAAAATGCAGAAGATGGGAGCGGAATTATTGTAGATCCTGATGCTAAATTAGAAGAAGAGCTAATTGTGAGACCAACTTCTGAAACTATAATTTGGGATACTTATAGACGATGGATTCAATCCTATAGAGATTTACCAATTTTAATAAACCAATGGGCTAATGTGGTGCGTTGGGAAATGCGAACGCGATTATTTTTGCGTACCGCTGAATTTTTATGGCAAGAAGGCCATACGGCACATGCCACCGAAGCAGAAGCCATTAGTGAAGCAAAGCAAATGATGGAGGTTTATGCTGAGTTTGCAGAAGAATTTATGGCAATGCCCGTTATCAAAGGAACGAAAACAGAAAGTGAGCGCTTTGCAGGAGCTTTAGATACCTATTGTATAGAAGCTTTGATGCAAGATGGGAAGGCCTTACAAGCAGGTACATCGCATTTTTTAGGGCAAAATTTTGCAAAGGCATTTGATGTAAAATTCGCTACAAAAGAAGGAACCCAAGAATATGTGTGGGCTACTTCATGGGGTGTTTCAACACGATTGATGGGGGCTTTAGTTATGACCCATAGCGATGATCTTGGTTTGGTTTTACCTCCAAAATTAGCACCGATACAAGTAGTAATTGTACCTATTTACAAGGGACTAGAGCAGTTAGATTTAATTTCAGAAAGAGTGCAGCCTCTAGTAAAAGACCTAAGAGCAAAAGGGATCTCCGTTAAATTTGACGATAGAGATACGTATAAACCAGGGTTTAAATTTGCGGAGTACGAGCTCAAAGGCGTACCAGTTCGTTTGGCTATCGGTCAAAGAGATATGGATAACCAAACTTTTGAAGTTGCACGTCGTGATACCTTAGAAAAAGAAACTGTAGCGGCAGCTCTTGTTTTGGATAAAATTGAATTTTTATTAGAAGATATTCAACAAAATATTTACAAAAAAGCCTTCGATTTCCGTGAAAATCATATTACTGAGGTAAATAGCTACGAAGAATTTAAAAAAGTTTTAGAGGCAAAAGGTGGTTTTATCGCGGCCCATTGGGATGGTAGTAAAGAGACAGAAGAAAAAGTTAAAAACGAGACCAAGGCTACTATACGTTGTATTCCCATAGATGCAGTTCTGGAAGAAGGGGCTTGTATGGTAACTGGAAAACCCTCTAATAAAAGGGTGTTATTTGCTAAGGCATATTAATTTTAAAAAAAAATTAGTTCCCTATTGCAATAGTTAAAAATAGTTGTATTTTTGCATCCGCAATTGCACAAGCGATGGTCCGTTCGTCTAGGGGTTAGGACGCCAGGTTTTCATCCTGGTAACAGGGGTTCGATTCCCCTACGGACTACAAGAAAATACTGAATTATGGTTTCATAATTCAGTATTGGTTTAATGGTCCGTTCGTCTAGGGGTTAGGACGCCAGGTTTTCATCCTGGTAACAGGGGTTCGATTCCCCTACGGACTACAAGTTCAATGTATACATTGAAAACTATAAATGTTAAGTTGAAAGTTAGTAAAGACTGATCTTAATTTTTAATTTTTCATTATCAATTTAAATAAAAAGAAATGGCAAATCACAAGTCAGCATTAAAAAGAATTAGAAGAAACGAAGCAGTACGTTTACGTAATAAGTACCAACACAAAACAATGCGTAATGCGTTGAGAAAATTGCGTGCTGAAGAAGATAAAAAAGCTGCAGAGACCTTATATCCTACTGTTGTTAGTATGATTGATAGATTAGCGAAGCGAAATATCATACATTCAAACAAGGCTGCTAACTTAAAAAGTAAATTATCTAAGCAAATAGCTTCGTTATAAACAGCTATACTGTGTAGAAAAATTTTAGGCTAATAAACGCCCTATCTTTTGATGGGGCGTTTTTTTTATTTCATGGTCTTAAACTTTCCTTTTAATTGTAAAAAGCCGTAAATAATAAAGCTATACATCACACCTACTAAGGTCAGGTGTACTCTTCTTAATGCATAGTATAGTTCGAGATCGGAAAATCTTGAAAAGGTATAATAAATTTTTATCGGAGTATACCCAATATGGAATATTAGCAATCCTACACTAATCCAAAATAGTAAGCTTAGTTTTATGATCTTACGCCTTAAGACACCCTTATTTTCTTTTAGGTACAAGATGATGCTATAGCTGAGCGCAAGGCCTCCATAGATATAGGCGTAAATTTGAGGTTTTAATAAAAAGTCCTGAAAAAACGAGTTTAAAATACTCATCACGATAAAACCAAAGCCAAGTATTAAGAGCTGTTTTTTATTCGTTTCCGATGAAATGAAACTGCGAAAGACATATAAAAAATAAATAAAATAAATAAAACTATAGCTATTATAGAAAACTACATTGTTATCTGAATATAGTTCTGAAAATAAGGGGTTGAATTCAAAATCTTTCGAGATTAAATAGCCTAATAATTCATTTAGAAACGTATACATCAGTAAAATAGGGTAATATTTTAAAGGCGTATCAAAATACTTGGGGTATTGAACCAAAGCTAAAATTAGGGTTAAGCCATAAAACAGGACAAACGAATTTTCTAAAAACAGATCAACTATTCGCCACATAATTAATTAAAATCTGAGCCTTGTTCAGGCGGCGGTTGCATATGTGAATCATTCAATATTAGGCTTTCATCATCGTCTTGAAAAGCATTTTTCTTAAAAATAGGTAGCATCGATGCAAACGACTTTTGAGTAGTTGTAGTTTGGCCTAATCCTTTACCTAAAATTCCAGGGTAGTCGCGAATTAATAGCGCTTCTTTTTTTCCATTACTTAGGCGCTTAATATAAAAGCCCAGGTTTATACTGTCCACTTTCATGGTGGGTAAAATAAAAAAAGTATTCTGTCTGGGATGCTTAATTTCCCTATGTTGCGCATCTTCTTTTTTATCTGGGTAGGTTGAAAAATAAAAACGTAAGGTTTCAACCTTTACTCCAGAAGCCTTAGCTTCTTGTTCAACATACGCAATGTAGTTTTTTACCGTTTCAAGATCGTATTCTCCAAATCTTGAAGCTATAAATTTTGAACCATCTTCGGAAGGGTCTTCTGAAGCTTCAATTAGCTTTACTCTTTTATTGGTATAATTGTCATAGCCATTTTTTGCCTCGGGTATACTAATGAGCTGTTTTGGAGCTTTTACTTCTTGGGGTTCTTGATCGGTATCGTCGGTATGTTTCTTTTCTGTATTACAGGCTAAAAGAAACACAAAAGCGGCCAGGGTGAGTCCTAAATTTTTCATATTTTAAGTGTTTAAGGTACGACATAAAAATACATTTGATTTTAGGGGGGATTATTCTAATGCTCCGTAAATATATTTGAAAATATACGAAATAAACAGGATTTGGTAAAAAAACAAAAACCCGATAGAAGTTACTATCGGGCTTTTAATACTATAAGGTTTGTTTTTATTGACTCATAGTCAATAAAAACTCTTCATTATTTTTAGTTTGTTTAATGCGTTGCTCAATAAACTCCATTGCTTCTACTGGGTTCATATCTGCTAAATATTTACGTAAAATCCACATGCGCTGTATGGTAGTTTCATCTAAAAGTAAATCATCCCTACGGGTGCTAGAAGAAGTAAGATCAATAGCAGGGAAAATTCTTCTATTCGATATTTTACGATCTAACTGAAGTTCCATATTTCCTGTTCCTTTAAACTCTTCAAAGATAACTTCGTCCATTTTAGATCCAGTTTCGGTTAGGGCGGTAGCGATGATAGATAGTGATCCGCCACCTTCAATATTTCTAGCCGCACCGAAAAAACGTTTGGGCTTGTGCAGTGCATTGGCATCAACACCACCACTTAGTACCTTTCCGGAGGCTGGTTGAACTGTATTGTAAGCTCTTGCGAGTCTTGTAATAGAATCTAATAAAATAACCACATCGTGCCCACATTCTACCAGTCGTTTTGCTTTTTCTAAAACAATGTTGGCTACGCGAACGTGCTCTGTTGCTTCTTTATCAAAAGTCGAAGCCACTACTTCACCACGCACATTGCGTTGCATATCTGTAACTTCTTCCGGGCGTTCATCTATTAATAAAATAATCTGATATACCTCAGGGTGGTTGGCTGCAATACCATTTGCAATGTCTTTTAGCAACATGGTTTTACCCGTTTTTGGTTGCGCTACAATCATACCCCTTTGTCCTTTTCCTATGGGAGAAAACAAATCGATAATTCTGGTGGATATAGTGCCTTGACGGTCTGATAAATTAAATTTTTCTTGAGGGAATAAAGGTGTTAAATGCTCAAAAGAAACTCGATCACGAACCACTTGAGGATCTATACCATTTATTTTATTCACTTTTATTAAAGGAAAATATTTCTCACCTTCTTTTGGTGGACGTACATTTCCTAAAACGGTGTCACCAGTTTTTAATCCAAACAATCTAATTTGTGATTGTGAAACATAAATATCATCGGGAGATGATAAATAGTTATAATCTGAGGAGCGCAAGAAACCATAGCCGTCTTGCATAATGTCTAAAACTCCTTCACTAGCAATAATACTGTCGAACTCATATTCAGGCTCTTTATACCTGTTTTTAAGATCTTTATCAAAATTATTGTTCTTTTCCTGCTTTTGGCGTGGATTAGGTTTATTTTGATTCGGATTGGTATTTTGATTCTGATTGGTGTGAACCGGTGTCTTTTTTTGAAAATCCTTTTTTTGATTCGGATTGTTCGTATTCTTTTTTGGAGCGGTTGGTACTTCTTTTGTAGTTTCAGCCTTTTGTTCTTGTGCTGGTTTTGAAGTATTGTCCTTATTTACAGGTCTTGGATTTGGTTTGTTAGCGACAATCCTTTCCTTTTTGTCCTCTTTTTTTTCAGGATTATTTGCCGTTTTTTGAACTCTTGGTTTCTTAGGTCTTGGTGTTCTGACTTGTGGTTTTTCGGCAGGGGCAGTTACTGTTTTACCGAGTGCCTCTTGAACTACTTTTGGGTTTGCAGCCTGAACGTCTAAAATTTGATAAACTAGGTCTAATTTTTTTAAGGTTTTGTACTTGGGTACTTTTAAACCGTCTGCAATTTCCTGCAACTCAGGAAGCTTTTTTGATTTTAAATCTGAAATCTCAAACATTAATTGTTGAATAAATTATACGTCTCTAAATAATTGAAGTGTAGTAAATCTAGATATATTTATAGGAACGAAGTCCTTAAAATTGGTAAGTGTTAGATTATAACAAGGCAATATTACAAATTATTTTCAATATTTCATTGATATTTCTTAAAAAGACAGTTATTTTGCAGTCTCTAACATAGAATTGAGAAATGATTCAAAGAATACAGACATTTTATTTGTTATTAGTGATACTTTTAACGGGTGCTTTACCGTTTTGGGTAAATCTATGGTCTGATGCTAATGGGAAAGAAATTTTTGCCCAAAATGAAATTTTAATTTCAGGCGCATTTATGGGTGCCGCAGTATTAGCAATAGTTGCTATTTTATGGTATAAGAAACGACAAAACCAATTTGTAGTAAACAGATTGAATATGATATTAAATCTTTTTTTACTAGGATTTTTCGTTTATCGGTCGCTAAATTTATCTGGAGAAATTGAGGTTTCTGAGAAAGGTATTGGGATGCTGATTCCTGTTTTTTCTATCGTATTTTTAGTCTTGGCCAACAAGGCTATTAGAAAGGATGAGGATCTTGTAAAATCTGTTGATCGCTTACGTTAAACCTAACATCTTAGTAGTATTAGTGCGTTAAACCCGGGGTTGTTCCCGGGTTTTTTATTTGGTATTATTTTGAAAAGTATTCAAGCCATGAATTTAAAATACGCCTTGCATGTATGTTTATTTTTTGCCGAAACTGGAATCTGTTTTATAAGGCATACCTCTTTTTTTCAGGATATTATCCTTAATTAGGATTTGAGGGCATAACCTAATAAATCTATTTGTAGGCTTTACTCAGCCCTCAAGTTTTCATATTTTCCTTGCGATTTTTTTAAATTAACCGGCTCTTTGTCCTAGCTCAATAATTTCTAAATCCTTGATGCTATCTCCATCAATTACAAATTGTAACATTGTTCTTATTTGATGAAAACCGTGTTTACCGCAAGCTCCAGGGTTCATATGCAATAAGTTAAGTTTTTTATCCCACATCACTTTTAGAATATGCGAATGTCCGGTAATAAATAATTTAGGCGTATTTTTTTTTATTTCTTCTTTAATTCTAGGATTATAGCGGTTAGGGTAACCGCCAATGTGTGTGATCCAAACAGCCACACCTTCGCACATAAATTTATTATCTAAGGGAAACTCTAACTGGGCCTTATGGTCATCAATATTACCATATACAGCGCGTAAAGGTTTTAGCTTTTGTAAGGTATCTGTAACCACTAAATTACCAATGTCGCCAGCATGCCATATTTCATCTGCTTTTTTTGCATATTTTAAAATAGTATCATCCATGTGGCTATGGGTATCAGAAAGTAAAAGTATTCGTTTCATTAAAAATATGTCAAATGTCTAGGGTCTACATGTTGAAATGGTACTATCTTTGTTTTTCACAAAAATAACCTATTCCATTGAGATATTTTGTTGTGTTTTCGTACTCCGGAAAACAATACCATGGTTGGCAAATTCAGCCCAATGCTATTACGGTTGAAGAAGTTTTGGAAGAAGCTTTTTCAACACTTTTAGGAGAAAAAATCGATTTAATTGGCGCAGGTAGAACAGATGCAGGCGTACATGCAAAACAAATGGTTGCACATTTTGATGCTGTTATAAGTAGGGATATTGAAGATTTACTATATCGCTTAAATGCTTTTTTACCTGCGGATATCGCAGTGCAGAATATTTACAAGGTAGCTGACGATGCCCACGCCCGGTTTGATGCGCATTCAAGAACCTATGAATATTGGTTGGTACAAGAAAAAAATCCTTTTTTGATACCCTTTGCACACTATGTAAAATATCCTTTAGACATTGAGAAAATGAATCAAGCGGCAGAACTATTGTTAACCTATAAGGACTTTGAATGTTTTTCAAAGTCGAACACTGATGTAAACACATATTTATGTACCATAAGCCATGCGCAATGGGTCCTTAACAAGGATGTGCTGGTTTTTACGATTACTGCAGATCGTTTTTTAAGAAATATGGTCAGAGCTATTGTAGGTACCTTACTTGAAGTAGGCTTGGGCAAATTAGAAATTGAGGCTGTTAAAACAATTATAAAAAGTAAAAACCGAAGTAATGCAGGCCCATCAGTACCCGCAAAAGGCTTATATTTGACACAAGTTTCATATCCAAAAAGAACTAAATAGTACATGGACAACAAATCAGGAAAAGCTTTTGACTTTAGCTTGTTTAAAAGATTAGTAAACTACACTAAGCCTTATAAAACTACTTTTTATGGTGTGGCTATCGCTGCTATTTTATTATCAGGTTTTGCGGTAATGACCGCTATTATTGTGGGAGATATTGTGGATGAAGCCATCACCCTAAAAGATGTTGACAAACTATGGTATTTAACGATGGCTATGCTTGGTGTTTTACTAGGGCAGGTAGTAAGTCAGTTAGGGTTTAATTATTATGCCAATTGGTTGGGCGAATCGGTAATTAAAGATGTTCGGATCGATTTGTTTTCGAAAATGATGGGTTTTAAAATGAAATATTTTGACAACTCCTCGATCGGAATTTTAGTCACAAGGGCCGTTGCTGATATGCAACGAATCGGTGAAATTTTTAGCCAAGGTTTTTTTGTTATTGTCGCTGATTTATTAAAGATGGCCGTAGTGGGTGGGGTTATGTTGTATCAGAATTGGAAACTTGCCTTAATTGTTTTCGCGCTTATGCCAATCATTGCCTATGCGACGCGTTTATTTCAAAAGGCAATGAAGATTGCGTTTACTGAAGTAAGAGCACAAGTGTCGAATTTAAATTCTTTTGTGCAAGAACGCATCACAGGGATGAAAATAGTGCAACTTTTTAACCGAGAAGAAACCGAAAAAGAAAAGTTTAGAGTGATTAATGAAAAACACCAAAATGCTTGGTTAAAAACAGTTTGGTACAACTCTATTTTCTTTCCTATTGCTGAAATCGTTTCTTCGCTTGCGATTGGATTAATTGTTTGGTATGGTGGCTTATTAAATATTGCGAATGTTGCTCCTAATGAATACGGCGCTATTTTTGCGTTTATTTTACTCTCTGATATGCTTTTTAGACCCTTACGCCAAATTGCAGATAAGTTTAATACACTGCAGATGGGTATGGTTGCAGCAAATCGGGTATTTAAAATTTTAGATACGGATAGCCAAATTGAAGATTCAGGTACTATTGAACAAAAAGATGTTAAAGGAAACATTGAATTTAAAGACGTACACTTTGGCTACTTAGAAAATGAAGAAGTGCTTCATGGAATTTCTTTTAAAGTACAGGCAGGGGAGACGGTGGCCATTGTTGGTGCTACTGGAGCAGGAAAATCGACTATTATAAATTTATTAAATCGTTTTTACGAGATCAACTCTGGTGTTATTTCTGTAGATGGAATTTCTATTAACGAATATACCCTCAGTTCCTTGCGTTCAAAAATTGCGGTAGTTTTACAAGACGTATTTTTATTTGCGGACACCATTGCCAATAATATATCTTTAAAAAATCAAGATATTAGCAAAGCGGATATTGAAGCTGCAGCGAAACAAATTGGTGTTGATGAATTTATTAGTAGTTTACCCAATGGCTATGATTACAACGTGAAGGAACGTGGCACTATGCTTTCAAGTGGACAGCGACAGTTAATAGCTTTTTTAAGGGCCTACGTAAGCAATCCCAGTATTTTGGTCTTAGATGAAGCAACATCATCTGTTGACACCTATTCTGAGCAACTGATTCAGAAAGCGACCGAAAAAATAACGGAGGGCAGAACATCGATCATTATCGCACATCGTTTGGCAACCATTAAAAAAGCAGATAAAATAATTGTGATGGATGCCGGTAAAATTATGGAAATGGGCAGTCACAAAGAACTCCTTAAAAAAGGAGGCTATTATAGCAATTTATACGAAGCGCAATTTTTATCAGAGGAAGTGGCGTAAGGTTAGTTTCGAGTTTTAAGTTTTAAGTTTTTTCCGAGAAGGAAATCTAGTTTTTTTTATTTTTCTATTCTACGTTTAATTTTTGGACAATTCAATTTTATTTAATTGGGCGGCGCAAAATCTTCTAAAACTAACATTTCAGTAGCAAATAATACAATCACAAATACTATTATCAACCCTATGAATCCCACAAATGTTAAGAACGAATACAACATCGATCTAGGGATTAAATATTTGATTTTATAAGTATTCATTTTTTGAAGTACATAAACGCTATAAAAGAATATAAAAAACACTAGCGGTAGTCCAATAGTTAGGTATTGTTCAGGAGAAATTAATAAAACGCCTATACTAATTGGAAAAGATAGTATACTATATTGTGCCAAAATATAAATAAAAGTGACAAAATATTCTGGTAAATTATATTTACCCTTGTTAATGGCGAGATATGATGCAATGGCTAAAATAGGTATATAAAGCAAAAATATAAAGGAGCTATAATCAAACATAAGCTCCATAATTTTTGCATTCGCAGCTTCATTTTGTCCGTTGGAAATACTATTCCATTTTATATCATCTTTAAAGTATTTTCTCAAGAAGAATAATAATATTCCAGATAGTGTTAAAGCTATAGTCATATAGCTTACGGGGTTCATATATTTTTTACGAATACCATCAATATAACCACCTATAACAATATCGGGTTTAGTGAATAAATGCCAAAAGGTTTTTAAAAAAGTATTATCCAAATTAAAAAATCGTTCGGTAACATCATATGCTAGATTTTTAACCGTAATTCTATTCCGTATCACTTTAGCACCACAAGCAGGACAAAAAGAATAATCTGTTCTTAGAGAGTCATTACAGTTTTTACATTCCATTGGTTGGTTTTTTTGTTATTTAAAAATTAAAGCTAATGAATTTCAAAATGTCAGTCTAAGCTTGTCGAAGACCAACGAGCAAGCCATTTCTAGAGGCTCAATAGAACAAAATAGTTTACATTTGTCATCAGAACTATTTTTACAATCTTTGATACATTATTAATTTCTACATACCTAGTTTTTGTGCATTTAAACTCGTAAACTATCCCCAAACAACTACAAACTTTAGTCTAGCGACTAATTTTACAAGAATTTAAATCTTAGCACCTAAAACTTTACAAAAGGTCTTCTTTAAGCATGTTTGAAAGCTCGTTCAAATCTTTATAAAGCGTAAATTCTCCGTTTTTTATATAGGTAATGCTGCCCGTTTCTTCACTTACCACTAAGGCTAATGCATCAGTTTTTTCGGTAATGCCCACAGCGGCCCTATGTCGCAATCCAAAACGCAAAGGAATATTTCGCTCGTTCGATACCGGCAAGATTACTCGGGTAGCTACAATGTAATTGTTTTCAATAATAGCGGCGCCATCGTGTAAGGGGCTATTTTTGTAGAAGATACTTTCAATGATGGGTTGCGAAATTTCAATATGCATTTTATCGCCTGAAGATTTTACAAAATCTAACGAATTGGTGCGGCTAATAATTAATAAGGCACCCGTTTTAGAACTGCTCATTTTATCACAAGCGCCTAAAATAGCATCTACATCGGTGCTTATCGCTCCAGCTTCTTGTTTTAAAAACTTAAAGTGTTTTATAAAGTTTCGTTTATTTGAAAAGTTGGTCGACCCAATCATTAATAAGAATTTTCTAATTTCTTGTTGAAACACAATGATTAAAGCAATTAAACCTACTTGCATAAAACCGCCTACCATGCTGCTAATCATTTTCATTTCGAGCAACTCAGTCAGTTTCCAAAAGCCCCAAACAAAGACAATACCAATAAAAATATTAATAG
The DNA here is from genome assembly GCF_000799565.1 of Cellulophaga sp. Hel_I_12. NCBI lineage: Bacteria > Pseudomonadati > Bacteroidota > Flavobacteriia > Flavobacteriales > Flavobacteriaceae > Cellulophaga > Cellulophaga sp. Hel_I_12. Next base: position 1,437,759 of record NZ_JUHB01000001.1, on the reverse strand, counting down.
CAACAGTTCCGCGAACTAATTTGTAAATGTAATACAAGAGAATAGCGACCAAAAAAATATCGATAAGGTCGGTAATTTTAAAATCCAGAAAATTTAGAAAATTCAAGCTACGTGGTTTTTTGTAAAATTAGGAAAAATCAATGAACTTAAAACGAGTTATTTGTAAGCTCAGTTTGCGCCACTATTTCAATGCATTCTGCAGCTTCTTTAACATCGTGAACTCTAAGTATATGAGCCCCTTTTAAAAGGGCAATGGTATGTAAAACACTCGTGCCATTTAATGCGTTTTTGGCGTCGGTTTTTAATAGTTTGTATATCATAGATTTTCTGCTAATCCCGACCAAAATAGGTTTTTCGGTAATTTTGAAGAGATCTAATTTTTGCATGAGTTCGTAATTTTGTTCCAATGTTTTTGAAAAGCCAAATCCAGGATCAATAATAACATCATTAATGCCATGAGCATGTGCCTTGCTAATTTTTTCTGAAAAATAGTATAACACATCATTTAAAAGATGCTCATAATTTGTATGGTGTTGCATTTGCTGAGGCGTACCTTTCATGTGCATCATTATGTAGGGTACCTTCAGTTCGGCAACGGTTTGCATCATGTTTTTATCTAAACTCGCCGCCGAAATGTCATTAATTAAACTGGCTCCCGCCTCAATACATTCCTTAGCCACTTGAGCTCTAAAGGTATCTATAGAAAGCAAAATAGAAGGGAATTCTTTTAGTAATACTTCAACAATGGGAACAATTCGTCGCAATTCTTCAGTTAAAGAAACATGTGCAGCGCCTGGCCTAGAACTATAGGCGCCAACATCAATAAAAGTAGCGCCGTCATTGATCATTTTAGCTACTTGTGCTATACTAGCTTCAGGATTCATATATTTTCCGCCATCATAAAATGAGTCTGGCGTACTATTTAACACACCCATTATTTTAGGATTTTTAAAATCTATAAGGTTTCCTTTACAATTTACTGTCATTTTTTAATGAAATTGAATAAGATTTGATGTATTGGCTTAACTTTAAACCGTGATACTTGAACATTTAAAAATTTTGAACGAAATTTACACAAATTAGAAACAATACATGCAAAAAACGTCAGAACAATACGATGCAGTCATCGAAATTTGTAGAGATTTATTCTCTAAAAAAATGAAAGATTACGGCAGTGCTTGGCGAATATTGCGACTTCCATCTTTAACCGATCAAATTTTTATTAAAGCGCAACGCATTCGTGGACTGCAGGAAAACGAGTTTCATAAAGTTGATGAAGACGAGCAATCAGAGTTTATAGGCATTATAAATTATGCGCTTATGGCTTTAATTCAAATCCATGAAGGTGTAGCAGATCAGCCAGACATGACTACTGAAGAGGCTTTGGAGCATTTTAATAGTCATCTATCGCTAACGAAAGCACTAATGCTTAACAAAAACCACGATTATGGTGAAGCCTGGAGAGATATGCGTGTAAGCTCCCTTACCGATTTAATTTTACAAAAGGTATTACGTGTAAAGTCCATAGAAAATAATAAAGGCAAAACCTTGGTAAGTGAAGGTATTGAGGCAAATTATCAAGACATGATTAATTATGCGGTATTTGCCATGATACATTTAACCTCAAATTCTAAATAAGAATGAAATATTTCGTAGCAGTAAGTAGAATTTTTGTCGGCTTGTTATTTATTATCAGTGGATTTATAAAGCTGAATGATCCAGTAGGTTTTTCGTTTAAACTTGAAGAGTATTTTAGTTTTAGTGTCTTGAACTTTCCCTCTTTAGAACCTCACGCCCTTAAAATTTCTATTCTAGTGGTTATTTTAGAAGTGCTTTTAGGAGTGCTTTTATTACTAGGTTTTCGTGTAAAATTTACCCTCTGGAGCTTATTATTAATGATTATTGGCTTTACTTTTTTAACTTTTTATTCCGCTTATTTCAATAAAGTAACAGATTGCGGTTGTTTTGGAGATGCCTTAAAGTTAACCCCCTGGGAATCTTTTACCAAAGATGTTATATTGCTGCTTTTTATTTTAATTTTGTTTAAAGGGCAAAAATACATTAGCCCTATTTTTAGTGCTGGTGTAAATAGATTTTTAACCCTGCTTGCGGTATTAGCGAGTTCTGTTTTTGCTTACTATGTATTAAATCACCTACCGGCAATAGATTTTAGACCTTATAAAATTGGTGCCAATATAGAAGAAGGTATGATAGTTCCGGAAGATGCGCAAAAAGCTGTCTTTGATTACGCTTGGAAATTTAAGGTAAATGGTGAGGAAAAAGTGATTGTAACCCGTGGCGATTACCCCACGGTTGATGGTGAATTCTTAGATGTAGAAACCACCGAAATAGCATCAGGTTATGAACCCCCTATTCATGATTTTACCATTGAAAAGGATGGGGTTGATAGGGCGGATGAATTACTACAAGAGCCTAAATTAGTGATGGTAGTTGCCTATGACTTATCTAAAAGTAATTATAAAGCCTTCGAGGAAATTAAAAAAATAGCTGAAGAAGCCACTAAAAACGGATATAAAGTAATTGGTATGTCGGCCTCAAGTGAAGACTTTACCTTAAAACTAAGCAAAGAATACAAACTGGCTTTTGATTTCTATTTTACAGATCAAACTACCTTAAAAACCATCGTTAGATCTAACCCCGGGGTGCTGGTTTTAGAAAAAGGAACGATCAAACAAAAAGTACATTATAACGATTTAGATGAATTGAAGTTTAATTAAAGTTAAAGGAATTAAATATCAAGCATCTTATTAAAAGTATAAAAATTATGAGAAGTAAAATTGTAGCAGGAAATTGGAAAATGAATAAAAATCAGGAAGAAACAGAAGCATTACTTGCTGAACTTTCCGCAAAACTGCCTGATACAGCCGCAGAAGTAATGGTGGCACCAACCTTTGTGAATTTAGCTTCTGCTGTTCGTGATTTAGAATCTTCAACCATTCAAGTAATTGCTCAAAACATGCATTTTGCTGAAAGTGGTGCCTTTACAGGTGAAATTTCTGCCGATATGCTTTTGAGCATAGGAGTTCAAACCGTAATCATAGGTCATTCTGAGCGAAGAGCCTATTTCGGTGAAACTGATGAAATATTAGCAAAAAAAGTAAAAGCAGCACTGGCAAAAAATATGAGAGTTATGTTCTGTTTTGGAGAGGAATTAGAAGACCGAAAGTCAGATAATCATTTTAATGTTGTCGCAGGTCAATTAAAAAATGGTTTATTTGATTTGGAGGCCGAAGCTTGGAAAAATATTGTTTTAGCGTATGAACCTGTTTGGGCCATAGGTACGGGGGAAACAGCATCACCTGAGCAAGCGCAAGAAATGCACGCTTTTATCCGTAAAACAATCACCGAAGCTTTTGATGCGAATATCGCTAATACCGTCTCTATTTTATATGGTGGTAGCGTAAAGCCGTCTAATGCTGTTGAAATATTTTCTAAGCCCGATGTGGATGGAGGGTTAATTGGAGGGGCATCTTTAGTTGCGGACGATTTTATGGCGATAGTAAAAGCGATTTAAAGGTTAAACATTTAATTTTTAAAAGGATGTTCAAACAACGAATGTCCTTTTTTTATTCACTATAAAAATGGAACAAGAAAATACGTACATCGAATATCATTTTAGAGTAACCCCACTAGAACCCGCTACTGATATTTTAATTGCTCAACTAGGTGAAGTGCTTTTTGAAAGCTTTTTAGAAACTGAAGACGGAGTTTTGGCCTACATTAAAAAAAGCGATTGGTCAACTTCGATTTTAGACACTATCGAGATATTGAAAAACCCAAACTTTAAAATAGAAAACGACTCTAAAGAAATAGCTCAAGAAAATTGGAACGCTACTTGGGAACAGAATTTCAATGCGATTCAGGTGGATGAAAAATGTATTGTTCGGGCTCCTTTTCACGAAAAAGCCAATGTGCTGTATGATATTGTTATTGAACCTAAAATGAGTTTTGGCACTGGACATCATGAAACAACCCACATGATGTTACAACATATTCTAGATACAGATTTTAAAAATAAGTCTGTTTTAGATATGGGAAGTGGTACTGGTGTATTAGCCATTTTAGCAGCCATGAAAGGCGCAACAGAGGTCGACGCTATCGATATTGATAATTGGTGCTATTTGAACGCACAAGAAAATGTAGAGCGCAATAATTGCACGCATATCAATGTTATGGAGGGTGATGCCTCTTTGTTAGGGGATAAAAGCTATGCTATCATTATCGCCAACATTAATCGGAATATTTTGTTGGCTGATATTTCGACCTATGTACAATGCTTACAACCAGGCGGGATTTTATTTTTAAGTGGATTCTATACGGAAGATCTGCCCATAATTACCGAGAAATGTAATGAAGTAGGCTTAAAATTCGATTCTAATTTAGAACGTAATAATTGGGTGGCTGCAGTTTATCGAAAATAAATTTTTTTATGATGTTTTAATTTAGGGTATTGTTATATTGTAGGAATATTTCAATTTAATATTGAAAAAGACTACAAATAAATAAACCACTAAAACTCAAGTATTATGAAAAAAAACCGATTAATTTTTAGCGCTATTGTATTAATGGGCCTACAAAGCGCTTGTGAAAAAGGAAATGAAACCAACTTGCTTTTGCCTGAAGAAAGTAATGATCTTATTCAGCAAGAAGCCTTAGCATTAACTGACGATGTTTTAAAAGTATTTAAAAACAATTACTATAATGTAGATGACGTTTCTGTAGTTGATTTTATGCTTCCCGATGGAACCATGGAACAAAGATTTAAGCTAGAAAATGATATTTTATTTTCAGCTGAACAGTTTAAAAGTTTATCAGAACTTAATACTAAAGCGGCTAAAAATTATCATACCACAAATTTAGTAAGGCCCAGAGTACTTTCAATTATTGGCTATACTGGCGGTCAAAATGCACTTTCTACCAAAGAACGAACCGCACTACAATATGCAGTTAATAATTATAATGCTTTAAATTTAAGTATTCGGTTCACACTAACTTTTGGAACCTCCTACCAAAATAAGGATATGGTCGTGTACTACAATCCTAATGAATCAGGAGCAGGCGGCTCTGCGGGTTTTCCAAGTAATGGGAACCCCAATAAATTTATTCAAATTTACGGTTTAGACAACGCAGATGTGAATGTTGTAGAACACGTTATTACTCATGAAATGGGTCATTCTGTAGGTTTTAGACATACCGATTGGTTTAGCCGTCAAAGCTGCGGACAGAATCTCAATGAAGGAACCTCAGGTGTAGGAGCCATACCCATTCCGGGAACTCCTGCGGCCTATGACCCCACTTCAATCATGCTGGCATGTTTTAGTTTTAATGAGGATGGAGAGTTTAATAACAATGATATTATCGCACTAAATTACCTTTACTAATTTAAAATTAAAAACAAGATTACATCAAAAAGGGGTTTTTCTAGGGATAGAGAAATCCCTTTTTTAATTTGATTACATAGTTTTAATAGTACATAATTGTTAAAAAGCAGGTTTAAAATAAACTAGGTTTTCAAAGAAATTGTATATTAGTATTAAAATGTATCTATGAGCACAAAAGAAAAGGTCTTAGAAGACCTACTTGTAGAAGAAGCAACGCAACAACAAAACGAAATAGTACTGTATAACGATGAGGTCAATACCTTCGACCATGTCATTGAAACCTTAATAGGGGTTTGCGATCATACGCCGGAGCAAGCAGAACAATGCTCTATTATTGTTCATCACAATGGTAAATGTACCGTAAAAACAGGGGATTACGATGATTTAAAGCCTCGATGCAGTAAGCTATTACAAGCCGGACTAAGCGCAGAAATTGTATAGTTGGTATTAGGCTTTTTTATTATCTTTAGAAACCATTGCTATAACTTGGTTTTATATATCTACACTATTGAAAAATTTCAACGTATTAGTAGCCCTATTGTTCCTTTTTTCTTGTTTTTCACAAGAATTACCGCCCATTAAAAACTTTTTTCCTAAAGACTATAATGCTGAAAATCAAAATTGGTCTATTTCTCAATCGGCCGAGAAATTAATTTATGTCGCCAATAGTAAGGGTTTGCTTGAATACAATGGGGCAAACTGGAAACTATATCCCACGCCCAATGAATCTATTTTAAGATCTGTAAAAGTGGTAGATGATCTCATTTATACGGGTTGTTTTATGGATTTTGGATATTGGAAAAAAAATTCGTTAGGAGTATTAGCGTATACGTCTTTAGCAAATAAAATTGATTATGATTTAATTGAAGATGAAGAATTTTGGAATATTATAGCTATGGAAGATTGGATGGTATTTCAATCTTTAAAACGTATCTATATTTATAATGTAAAAGATGCCTCGGTAAATATTATTGACTCAAAAAACACCATAACTAAAATATTTAAAGTGGGTCAAAGCATATATTTTCAAAGAATGGGTCAAGGCATTTTTAAAATAGACTATGGCAAAGACATTTTACTTTTTGATGATGAAATCGTAAAGGAAGATGAGGTCATTAATATTTTTAAAACAGCAACGGGAATAGTCTTACTTACCCAAAACAATGGTTTTTATAGTGTTCAAGATGATAAGCTGATAAAGTCAACACGTATTTCTAATGAATTTGTCTCAAAGGGAAGCCTTTATGCCGGTATACAGCTTAAAAATAAACACTTTTTGCTGGGTACAATTTCTAACGGATTAAGTTATTTAGATCAGAATGGGGAACTTATATATCAAATAGATCAAAACAATGGACTATCAAACAATACCGTATTATCGCTTTTTGAAGATGTTGATGATAATATTTGGTTAGGGCTTGATAATGGTATAAGTTATGTAAATAGCAATGCTCCCTACAAAGTATTCCACGATTATAAGGGCGTTTTAGGAAGTGTTTACGCCTCTATAGTACATAATGACATGTTGTATTTAGGTACCAATCAAGGGCTTTTTTATAGAAGTCTGCTCGCTGACGATACCTTTAAATTTATAAATGGAACCCAGGGCCAAGTATGGAGTTTAAATATTTTTGAGGATACACTTTTTTGTGGGCATAACTCAGGTACTTTTATTATTGCCGACGGCCAGGCCCAAAAAATAGAGGGTATTCAAGGAACTTGGGATATTGCTGAAATTGCTAATGAGCCAAATTTATTGCTTCAAGGAAATTATGATGGTTTGTATATTTTGGAAAAAAACAACCAAAATTGGAAACTTCGGAATAAGCTGGAGGGTTTTAATAATTCCTCACGATACTTTGAGAAAATAGATAATAAAATATTTGTAAACCATGAATATAAAGGTGTTTTTGAACTATCGGTTGACCCTTCTTTAATTAAGATAAATAGTGTGGCTATAGATTCTAGTTTAAAGGGTGCTAATTCAGGGATCATTAGTTATAATGGTTCTTTATTGTTTGGGTATAAAAAGGGCATTTATGTTTACAATATGGGTTCTGAGCAGTTTCAAAGAGATAGTATATTGAGCGCAGTGTATACTGAAGATGAATACTTAACCGGGAAATTAATTTCAAATAAAAAAAACAATTCTTTATGGATTTTTACCAATACTAATATAAGTTATGTAAACAGGCCAGTGTTGGCCAATACCTTAAAAGTGAAGAGTATACCCTTGACAAAGAAAACGCGTGAGGGTATTGTAGGGTATGAAAATATAATGAAATTTCCGGATAAAAACACCTATTTAATAGGGACAACTTCGGGATACTTAACGGCTGATTTAGATAAGTTAGAAATAAAAGATTTTCAAATACGTATCGGAGAGGTTTTAAATGGGTTTAACAAGATAGATCTAAGTTTAGTTGATCCAAGTCTCCAATCAAATTATAACAGTGATCAAAATAACCTTAAAATAAACTATTATACCCCAGAGTTCAATAAATTATTAACAACGCAATACCAATATCAGTTACAAGGGATGTATGACGATTGGAGTGATTGGTCTGAAGAAGCAGAGACAACTTTTGAGAACCTTCCTTATGGTGATTACGTTTTTAAGGTTCGATCTAGAATAGGAAATAAAGTCGCCAGTAATATGGCTAGCTTTTCCTTTAGTATCGCTAAGCCATGGTATGTATCGAACACTTTAATTATTCTTTATATTCTAGGGGTATTCCTTTTTTCCTTTTTTATGCATAACGTATATAAGCGTTACTACAAAAAACAGCAGGAAAAATTAATACTTAAAAACAGAAAAGAATTAGAGTTGACTCAAGTACGCAACGAAAAGGAAATTATTAAAATTAGAAACGAACAATTAGAGACCGAATTTAAAAGTAAAAGCAAAGAACTAGCGGTTTCAGCTATGAGTATTATAAAAAAGAACGAATTATTAAATACCATAAAAGAAGAACTAGATACAGTTAAGGATAAAAACTCATTAAAGCCGGTAATTTCTATTATTGACAAAAGTTTGAAAAAGAACGATGATTGGGAATTATTTAAAGAGGCCTTTGATAATGCCGATGCTGATTTTTTAAAGAATATCAAAAAAATACATGGCTCGTTATCTCCTAGTGATTTAAAATTATGCGCGTATTTGCGCTTGAACTTATCTTCTAAAGAAATCGCTAATTTGTTAAATATTTCTTCTCGAAGTGTTGAAATAAAGCGTTATAGACTCCGTAAAAAACTCAATTTAGAACATAAAGACAATCTTGTTACTTATATTTTAGAGCTATAACACCTCAACAATTCTATTTTTAACACCACTACTACCTCAACATTACCTCAACAATAGCGTCAAGGCTATTTTTTTTAACGGTATTTTCTAGTTCTCGAGCTAAACTTGAGTTTCTTTATAAATTGCTGCTCTCCACTTTTAAATTGATAATAAATAGGTGGTTTTATTGTCATGTATACTTTTTGTTGAGGTAAAAAAAATTGATTTAATAATATAATTATGATAATTTTATGAAATCAAAAATTCTTATATGGATACAATTCGAAAAAACGCACTAAACCTAGTACTCTTGTTATGTACAACATTTATCTTTTCGCAAACAGATAAAGTGGTGGTCGTAAACGATGAAAGCGGAATGCGATTGGTAGTCAATGGTGAGGACTTCATGATTAATGGTATGAACTGGGATTATATACCTATCGGAAGAAATACAGTAGACGCCGAATTTTGGAAAAAGTCGGATGACATTATTATGGCCGGACTCGATACGGAAATGTCACTTTTAAAAAATATGGGTGTTAATGCCATTAGGCAATATACTGGTGTTCCGGCAAGGTGGATTCGATATATCTATGAAAACTATGGCATATATACCATGTTGAATCATTCATTTGGAAGGTATGGGCTAACACTTGATGGTGTATGGACTCCTGTTACAGATTATTCAGATGCGCGTACTCAGAAATTCTTGATGTCTGAAATTGAAAATTTGGTCAGAGATTATAAAAACACGCCAGGACTATTAATGTACTTGTTAGGTAATGAAAATAACTATGGCCTGTTTTGGGCGGGGGCCGAAACAGAAGATTTTCCAGACGACGAGGAAGAAAGAATGTTTGTTGGGGAAAAGAGAGGAAGACCCATGTATAAGCTTATGAATGAAGCCACGCTTAAAATGAAGTCCATGGATTCTTCTCATCCTGTAGCCATTTGTAATGGTGATGTTTTATTTATAGACATTATTGCCGAAGAGTGTAAGGATGTTGACATCTATGGTGTAAATATGTACCGGGGTGTATCTTTTGGAGATGCGTTTCAAACAGTAAAAGACAAATTGAACAAGCCCATTTTATTTACAGAATTTGGGGCAGATGCTTTTAATGCTATTAAAAATCAAGAAGATCAAAAAGCTCAGGCCTATTATATGTTAGGGAACTGGAAAGAGATTTACGAAAATGCGGCAGGATTGGGAAAGGCTGAAAATTCAATTGGTGGGTTTACCTTTCAATTTAGTGATGGGTGGTGGAAGTACGGTTTTGATGACAGGAAAAATGCAGATATACACGACAATAACGCGTCATGGTCTAATGGCGGGTATGATATTGATTTAGTTCCGGGCGAGAATAATATGAACGAAGAATGGTTTGGAATCTGTGCTAAAGGCCAGACAGACCCTCGAGGACTTTATGATTTATATCCGAGAGCAGCCTATTATACTCTAAAAGAGGCACATCGATTAAACCCGTACGAAGATGGGGTCACCTTATCCTTTGTTCAAAATTACTTTGATAATATCCAAATTATGGATGCTGTTTTAAAAGCACGAGGTGATAAAGCAGCATTGGTTGGTGAGCAAACTAGTAAGCTTAGAGTGAGTAAACTGGAAGCGAAATTCACCACCTTTAATACGGGTGGTAATTTACTTACCACGCCTGAGTCTCCCGATCCAAATGCTACAGATTATCCTAACCAATTGGGTTTTGACGATATGCAATCTTATTTTATAGGTTTTGAAGGAGAGCCAGCTCCAAATATGAGAGCTAATGTTAATTTTAACATCCTTGGAAATGTCGCAACAAATCCTATCGATGAAATATTTTATGAGAATAGAGGGCGACCGATAGAGGTGGTTACTGGTGAAGGAAATGTGCTTATTGAAGATGTTAATCGCGTACAAGTTTATAATGCTTCTTACGAGTGGAATACTAAAAACTTTGATCTAAGAGGTTTTTATAGAACAGGACATTACCATTGGGGGTATGAAGGAGATTTCTTCGGTTTATATCCAGAGGCCAACTACGGTCCAAATTTAGACATATACAACGGGGTCATTAGTGGTTTTGAATTTGATGGGAAAAGAGACATAAAAGGATTTAAAGCAGCTTTCGGCCAGCAACTTTGGTGGGGTGCTAACCCTGCCATTCTATTAAAATACAGTAGAAGTATTGGTAAATATGACCTTACTGGTGTTTATCATGAAGACATTGATGATTTTGGTACCATTGTTTCTTCTTTGGCTGTACCTATGCCTAGAACTCGAAGGGCTACGCTGCATATTGAAAGAGAAATTGGAGATTTTGGTTTTGAAATTGGAGGGATCTGGGGTGGTCAACCATTAAATGATCGACTATTCCAATTTTCAGAAGAGAATCCAAATTATAATCCAAATACACCAAATGAAGATCCAAAATATATCATCTATACCGACCAAGTTAATGAAAAAGATAATTGGGGTGCCAAAGGAAAAATCACGTACTCAGGTGGGCGCTTCAATTGGTATGCTCAGGGGGCAGCCATGGGCTTAGTCGCCAATGGTGGTGCTGATTATACAAGAACCTTTACAGGTTGGCGATTAAAGGATAGCGGAAGTGGAAATCAAACTAATTTCCTTACAGGGTTAACCTATACCGTTGGCAATGTTCAAATTGCACCTAACTTCTTATGGCAAAAACCTATCGTGGGTCCCATGCCAAATGACGCCCAAGGGCCTGGAAGACTTAGAAATATTTTAGATGATCCCTTTGTTGTGCGAGCCAATAGAGAAACTACAGCGGGAGAACTACTCCTTACTTGGGATCCAACTCCTGGTACTTGGATGTACGAATGGGATAATGATCGTGCTGAAGACGCAAAATTAGCTGTTAGTGCCGGGTTTGTTTTTCGCCATCATCCGACCACCATGGATGCCGCTATTGGATTTTTAGGGAACCGTACCTTATTTGCTTTTCCTAATTCAGTGCCTGCACAAAATTTATGGGAAACACATACTAGAATTGTTTCTAAAATAAACCCAGACTTGGGTATGATTGCAAATCTTTATTTTGGAAATGCACAAGCCAATGGTAGTGATGAACGATTGGTGGAGCGTTTTGGAGGCGATATTCGCTTAATCTACAACAAAATAAAGGTAGAACATGCTTTTAAAATTAATGATTGGGGTCCCTTTGATTACCATCGCGATTTTAACCTTACGTATCCTGTGCAGCTCATGTTAGATATTTCAACGACATTAGGAAAGCCAGACTGGTTTATTTTACCCAGTACTCAAGTGGGTATCCGAGGTACTTGGCGTACCATGAACGAATTTTCTCCTCGATATCTTCCTAATGAGGCGGCAGAATTTGCAACAAGCCCTACCATTAGTCCTGTTGGCTTTGGGAATGGCAACGAATGGGAGATAAGAACATATATACATATCAATATTGGGAAATAAAAAAGAGACAAATGAAAAATAAAAATAATATCTTTTTAAGAACCACCATGCTGTTAGGACTCGTTTTAGTCTGGTTTACAGCTTGTGAAAGAGAAGTTTCAAATGAGGTAGCCTTTGCTTCCTTTTCAAAAAATGGCAACATATTTATTGATGGGTTTAGTGGTGGACTTGAATACTTTCCTTTTCAAGGATCTAAACTTGAAGCTTTTACTGTGGATACCGAAGTAAAGTATAACGGAACGGCTTCTATGCGCTTTGATGTGCCTAATGTTGGTGATCCCAGTGGTGCTTTTGCCGGAGCGATTTTTCCTGATGACGGCGGTCGAGATCTAAGTGGTTTTGATGCACTTACCTTTTGGGCAAAGGCAACGAAATCAGCTACCATAAATGAAATTGGATTTGGAAATAATTTTGGTGAAAATAAATACCTTGTTTCCAAGAATAACTTAAGAATAAGCACGGGCTGGACTAAGTATACTATACCTATACCGGATCCTTTTGTTTTAACGACAGAGCGTGGAATGTTTTGGTATTCAGAAGGCCCTGAGGATGGCGATGGGTATACCTTTTGGATAGATGATTTAAAATTTGAAAAATTGGGGACGGTAGCACAAGCAAGACCCGCAATTTTTAATGGGGAAGAAGTAGCACTACAATCTTTCCTGGGTATAGAAACCTCTGTCACCGGACTCACACAAACCTTTAATTTAGCTTCGGGTGTTAATGAAACTGTTACTGCGGCTCCTTCTTACTTTACATTTACATCCTCAGATCCCGAAGTTGCAAGGGTTAGTGAGTTAGGAGTGGTAACTATGGTAGGAACAGGTTCGGCGGTAATTACCGCAACGCTTGCCGGGGTACTTGCAAAAGGATCTTTAAGCATTGACGTTGGTGGTAGTTTCGAATTTGCACCCATACCTAGCAGAAATGCTGCCAATGTGATAAGTATTTTTAGTGATGCCTATACCAATGTGCCAGTGGATTTCTATAATGGATTTTTCGCAGAATTTCAAACGACATTGGGTGGCGCAATTAACATTAATGGTGACAATGTAATAGAATATACTGCGCTCAATTTTGTGGCAACAGAGTTTAAGAACCCTACCGTAGATGCATCAGGAATGACTCATTTTCATGTTGATATTAGAATACCAGAAGCCATAGATGCATCAGATTTTATTAGAATAGAACTAGGTGATTTTGGTTCGGACGGTGCTTTTGGAGGCAACAATGATTCTAGTGGTTCGGTAATTATTGCCAGTACAGCGCTGACCAGCAACCAATGGATAAGCTTGGATATTCCATTAGCAGATTTTGGATTGAGCAGTAGACGCAATCTGGCTCAAATATTTTTTGTTTCTGATGCTACTATTTCCAATTTGTTGGTAGATAATATGTACTTCTATACAGAATAATACCCACTAAAAAACGAAATTAAATATGAATCAAATGATAAAGTTATACAATAAAAAGAAAATTGGATACCATGGGAACTTCCTTTCTTTATCCAGAACGGTAGTTGTTCTAAAGTCCTTTTTCCTGGTAATTTTCTTGATGGTCAATCAAAGTTGTGCGGTAGATGATACCCAGACGGTGGTGAATTTTACGGAATTAACGATGCAGGATGAGTTCGATACCGACGGTGCTCCAGATAGCGCTATTTGGGGCTATGATATCGGCACAGGCCAAAACGGTTGGGGAAATCAAGAATTACAATACTATACGGATAGGCCAGAGAATGTCACCATCAATAATGGAATTATGATCATTACGGCACAGCAAGAAAATTTTCAAGGATCTTCGTATACCTCTGCCCGCCTTTTAACCAAAAATAAATTTTCACAGACCTACGGTCGTTTCGAAGCCCGTATTCGAGTGCCTTATGGACAAGGTATTTGGCCTGCATTTTGGATGCTGGGTGTTCCAGAAGATCAGGATGAAATATGGCCAAATATAGGAGAAATCGATATCATGGAAATACGAGGACAGGAACCAACAAAACTCATAGGAAGTCTACATGGCCCTGGGTATTCAGGTGGAGAAGCAATTTCAAAAGAGTATGTGCTTCAAAACGATCGCCTCGATACCGGCTTTCATATCTACGGGATTGAGTGGGGACCAGATTATGTAAATCATTATATAGACGATGTCTTATACAATCAAACGACACCTGATGACCTTCCTGAGGGATCAGAATGGGTTTTTGATAATGATTTTTACATTCTTATTAATGTAGCGGTGGGCGGTACTTTCGTTGGCGCACCCAATGCAGAAACTGTATTTCCTCAGACCATGTTGGTCGACTATGTAAGAGCCTATAAATATAATTGAATAAACTAACGAATAACTATTATGAAACTACTACTAAAAAAAGCTAAGTTAATTTCAATTTTTATCTTGGCGATTTCCTTTCTAGGATGTGATGACGAGGAATCTCAATTACCTGCAGTTAGCGCTGCATTTACCTATACCATAAATGAAAACACAGGGACGGTAACTTTTATAAATATTTCTGAAGATGCCAGAACTTACTTGTGGACCTTTGGAGACGGTAGAACCTCCACCGAAATTAATCCTATAAAAACATTTGCAAACGGAACCTTTACCATTACTTTAAAAGCAATGGGAATCTCAGGAGCTTCTAATACTTCTGAGGATACGATAACAATTAATATTCCAGACAAAATTTCATTACCAGTTACTTTTGATGGTCCAAATGTAGCCTATACTATTGCTACTTTTAATGGTACTTCATTTGAAATACTTGATAATCCTGATGCTTCAGGCACTAATGATAAGGCTTCTAAAGTTGGGGCAATTACCAATATTGGAGCTGCTTTTGAAGGGATTAATTTTGATGTTGGTACGCAAATAGATCTAGCTACCGAAAAAACAATTACCATGAATTTTTGGTCTGATGTACCTGTACCAGTTTTAATGAAACTTGAAGAAGGTACTGCGGCAGATATCGAAGTCACTGCAAATCATGGCGGTACTGGATGGGAAACGATCAATTTTAATTTTTCCTCATCAGCGAAATATATACGTTTAACCTTATTTGTAGATGGGCCAGGAACAAGCGCTGGTACTTTTTATATTGACGATATCGCACAAATTGTAACACCAATTGTTGAAAATGGTTGTGCTACTACGCCGATCGCAGCAACTGCACTGCCATTAAATTTTGAAGCTTGTGAAACCTTTCTTTCCTCAGAGAATTTTGGGGATGGTATTAGTTCAAAGTTAGCTCCGAATCCATCTAAATCAGGAATAAACAACTCCGATTTTGTGTTGCAGGTAGATAAACCTGCTGGTTCTAGTTTCTTTGCAGGAGTTCAGAATACCTTTGAGAATAACTTCGATTTGACGACCACAAATACGTTTAAGGTAAAAGTATATTCTACAAAGGCTAATGTGGTATTACGTTTTGAGTTGGCTGTTAATCCACAAACGGTTCCGGTTACAGGAAATCCTGCTCCCGTTTTTAGAACGGTAGCAAATGCAAATGTATGGACGGAAGTATCATTTACATTTACCAATTTACCCGGTGCGCCTACCGCATACAATCAATTGGTGATTAAGCCAGATAATAATGAAACTGATAGTGCCATTACTGCAGACGGAACCTATTACTTTGATGATCTTACCCTTTCAGCCCCTGCAACTGGTGGTGGCGGAGCTTTGGTAGCGTGTGACGGTGGAGTATTGGTGAATAACTTCGAGACTGCGGATAACTCCATTTTCAATAATTTTGGTGGTGGTGTTGGTACCATTATCAATAATTCGGACACTTCTGTTAATAGCAGTGCTA
The DNA here is from genome assembly GCF_000799565.1 of Cellulophaga sp. Hel_I_12. Lineage (NCBI taxonomy): Bacteria > Pseudomonadati > Bacteroidota > Flavobacteriia > Flavobacteriales > Flavobacteriaceae > Cellulophaga > Cellulophaga sp. Hel_I_12. The sequence continues at coordinate 1,421,809 of NZ_JUHB01000001.1, read as the reverse complement.
AGTTGGGACAATATGTTAAAAATGCAGGTGAGCCTTTTGGTGGAATCACCATAGCCTTGGGCAGTACTATTGATTTAGACAATGGAACGTTCTCTATCGATGTAAATTCTCAGTCCGTTCGGCAGTTGTTGTTCAAGCTGGAAGGATTAAATCAAGAACTGATCTTGCCGACATCTGGCACTGGGTGGGAAACCCTATCATACGACTTTTCGGGTCTTACGGGCGGAGTTACTGGTATCACTTTGATTATGGACAACGGTGTTCAAGGAGATGGTAGCGCAGCTTGGACTATTCAGTTTGATAACATAAGGTTGTGTGACAATGGGGGTTCTGGCGGCGGCGGAGCTTTGGTAGCGTGTGACGGTGGAGTATTGGTGAATAACTTCGAGACTGCGGATAACTCCATTTTCAATAATTTTGGTGGTGGTTTAGGTACCATTATCGATAATTCGGACACTTCTGTTAATAGCAGTGCTAAGTTGGGACAATATGTTAAAAATGCAGGTGAGCCTTTTGGTGGAATCACTATAGCCTTGGCCAGTACTATTGATTTGGACAAAGGAACATTCTCTATCGATGTAAATTCTCAGTCTGTTCGGCAGTTGTTGTTCAAGCTGGAAGGATTAAATCAAGAACTGATCTTGCCGACATCAGGCACCGGGTGGGAAACCCTGTCCTATAACTTTTCGAGCTTTACGGGCGCAGTTACCGGAATCACTTTGATTATGGACAACGGTGTTCAAGGAGATGGTAGCGCAGCTTGGACTATTCAGTTTGATAACATAAGGTTGTGTGACAATGGAGGTTCTGGCGGCGGCGGAAGCTCATGTACTCCACCACCTGCAGGACAGTTTATAACTGATGGCGGATTTGAACAAAATGCAGGTTGTTGGGAGCTTATACAAATACAGGCAGGTACCTCAAGTACAATTTCTACAACTGTAAATAATGGAGGAAGTAATTCAGCACGTATCAAAACAGCTCAAGCCGGAAATCCTGGAATAAAGCAAACACGCTTTGGTATTGGTGCTATATTACCAAATACTGCATATATTGTGAAATTTGATATCCGATCCGACGCTAACGACCCCGTGGCAAATGGTTCAATACTTAATGCTGCCACATTTTCTGAATCAGCAGAAGGTTCTGGGATTGGTGCAGTAAGGCATAATCTTGTATCAGGTGATGCAAATATACCATCCACTTGGACCACAAGAACGATAACATTTACAACATCGGGTAATGTAGATGGAGGTTTATCTCTTCTAATTGAGTTGATCGGTGGAGGACCGACTACTACAGGAACTGTATTTATCGATAATGTATCTCTAGTAGCTCAATAAATAGTTTAAAATTTAATGAAATTAGTGCGGTCTTAGAAATTAAGGCCGTACTAATTTATAATATAACGTACACTTGATGTTTTTAGATTTTCCTAAAAGCATATGTTATCGCGTAAAGAAGCAACTTTTTGTAATTTTTTTTTTACTTTCAGTTACAATTCTAGAAATAAATTAATGAAGCATACAGACATTTACATAGGCAATTCAAAAACAAACCTTGACCAGAACGCCGTTGAAGGCGAACTGGTTCAAATTGAAAATGAAAGTTATTACAAGATTAGCAATAGCGATGCCATGCGACCATTTTTTATGAGTATCGTTAGCGATTCTAATCATTGGATGTTTATAGCGAGCAATGGCGGGTTAACAGCTGGTAGAAAAGATGCTGAGTCATCTTTATTTCCCTATTACACAGATGATAAAATTACAGAATCAGCAGAGATAACAGGAAGCAAAACCCTCATGCAAGTGACTAAAAAGGAAAAAACCTATTTATGGGAACCTTTTTCAAATCGCTATGCTGGTATCTATACCACCACTCGAAATCTCTATAAGAGTGTGTACGGTAATAAATTAGTTTTTGAAGAAATAAATCACGATTTAAAACTAAGGTTCACTTATGAGTGGAATTCCAGTAACGAATTTGGTTTTGTAAAAAAATCAACACTAAAAAATGAGGATCAAGATGCCACAAGGATTACGGTTTTAGATGGTTTACAGAATATATTGCCTTACGGCGTAAACTCGAGCTTGCAGAATAGTAGTAGCAATTTAGTAGATGCTTATAAGAGAGCTGAATTGGAGGCGGAAGTAGGCTTAGGAATTTATGCCTTAAGTGCATTTATCGTGGATAAAGCCGAGCCGAGCGAGTCTTTAAAAGCCAACATTGTTTGGTCTTTTGGACTTGAGAATGCTACCTATTTACTGTCTTCCTTGCAACTCGATGCTTTTAGAAAAGGACGACCAATACATCCAGAAAAAGATATTAAAGCTGAGAAAGGTGCCTACTTTATACAAGCCGAAATCAGCTTGCCATCACTATCTGAGAAAAAATGGAGCACGGTTGCCAATGTCAATCAGAACCATTCGGCCATTGCAAACATTATTAACACCCTCAAGACAGATAAAAATATAGCAGCCACGGTTAACCAAAGTATAAATTTAGGAACGGATAATTTAATTCAATTAGCAGCTTCTTCTGATGGTTTGCAAACCACTACAGATAGGTTTAGAAACACACGACATTTTTCGAACACCTTGTTCAATATTATGAGAGGGGGTATTTTTGATCATAATTACCGAATGGAGAAATGGGATTTTAAAAACTATCTAGCAAAATCCAATAAAAAATCATTTCAATCTGCCAAACCTTTAATTGAAAGGCTTCCAGATGAATTTACGTCAGCTAGGTTAAAGGAAATTGGTCAGAACAGTGAAGATAAAGACTTCGAAAGGTTGTGCCTAGAATACATGCCCTTAAAATTTAGCAGAAGACATGGGGACCCAAGCAGACCATGGAATAAATTTTCAATCAACACCAGAAGTGAAACTGATGGGTCTAAAATTTTGGATTACGAAGGAAATTGGCGTGATATTTTTCAAAACTGGGAAGCTTTAGCACATTCGTTTCCAGACTTTACAGAAAACATGATCCATAAGTTTTTAAACGCCTCTACCTTTGATGGATACAACCCATATAGAGTGACCAAAGATGGTTTTGATTGGGAAACTATAGAGCCAGACGATCCGTGGTCTTATATTGGGTATTGGGGAGATCATCAAATTATATATTTGCTGAAGTTTTTAGAAATTATAGAAAATCATCATCCAGGTAAATTAATAAGCTACTTTGATAAAGACTTATTTGTGTATGCCAATGTACCTTATAAAATAAAGAGCTATACGGACATTCTCAAAAACCCAAAAGATACCATTGAGTTTGATCTTGAATTAGATCATGAAATTGGCAAAAGAAAATTGGCCCTAGGTGCTGATGGCGCTTTGTTATTTGATCAGCAAAAAGAGATCTATAAAGTTAATTTTATAGAAAAAATACTAGCGACTGTTTTGGCCAAAACATCTAATTTTATTCCAGAGGCAGGTATTTGGTTAAATACCCAAAGACCGGAATGGAATGATGCCAATAATGCCTTGGTAGGCAATGGGGTTTCTATGGTTACCCTGTATTATTTAAGGAGGTTTTTAAGTTTTTTCGATGATCTTATATCGAATGTGGAGCTAGCGGAAATTTCTATTTCGGAAGAACTTTTGCTGTTTTTTAATCAAGTTCATGATACCTTAGATCAAAATGAATCCCTGCTCATCAAAAAAATAAACGATACAGACCGAAAAAGAATTTTAGACGGTTTGGGAATGGCAGGCAGTGATTATAGGGCTGTTATTTATAAAAATGGTTTTTCTGGGAAAAAAGCGAGGCTTTCATTAGCCAGTTTAAGTGGTTTCGTGAAAACAACTTTAAAGGGTATCGACCATACCATTGATGTAAATAGACGATCAGATAATTTATACCATGCCTACAATTTGATGACCATAGCGGATGAGAATAAAATTTCTATTTCTTATTTAAGCGAAATGTTAGAGGGTCAAGTAGCCGTTTTAAGTTCGGGTTACCTTTCCTCCGAAGCTTGTTTAAAGCTTTTAGACGGTCTAAAGCATAGTCAATTATTTAGAGAAGATCAATACAGTTATTTATTATATCCAAATAAAGAACTTTCGCGATTTTTGATAAAAAATACCCTGCCAAAAAATGCTATAGCACAATCAGAGCTGCTGCAACAAATGATTGCAGATGGACATACAAGCATCGTTGAAAAAGATGTTTATGGGAACACGCATTTTAATGGAAACTTTCATAATGCAGGCAGTATAAAAGAAGCTTTGAAGGCACTGAAAGGGTCGCGTTATGAGACCTTAGCAGAAAAAGATGAAGACCTATTGTTGCAAACTTTTGAGCAGGTTTTTAATCATAAGGCCTTCACTGGTAGATCAGGTACTTTCTATGGGTATGAAGGCTTAGGGTCTATTTATTGGCACATGGTTTCTAAATTGCTTTTGGCAGTTCAAGAATGCTGTTTAAAAGCCATTGCTACTAATGAAAGTGACGAAATTACAGGGAGGCTTTTGGAGCATTATTACGAGATTAATGAAGGTATTGGGGTGCACAAATCACCAGAACTTTACGGGGCATTCCCAACAGATGCTTACTCACATACACCCGCGGGTAAAGGAGCGCAACAGCCAGGTATGACTGGACAAGTAAAAGAGGATATCCTCAGTAGATTTGGTGAATTGGGTGTTTTTGTTACGAAGGGGCAATTGTATTTTAATCCCTGTATGTTGCGCAAAGTAGAGTTTTTAAAGGAACCAAAGACCTTCAATTATTTAACGGTTAGCAATGTAAAATCGCAGCTTCAATTAAGAAAGGGAGAATTAGCAATGACTTATTGCCAAGTACCTATAGTTTATAAAATTTCAACAGAGACGAATATTGAAATAACACTAAGCGATGGACAGATAAAAAGGGTCTCTGGTTTAAGCTTAGATAAGTCCATAAGTAAAATGGTGTTTCAGCGCTCAGGCGAAATCGAAGTAATTAGGGTTCAGCTAAAAGAAGATAGCTTAAAATAAAGCTTATAATAAAAAAACGCAGCACTACCACAACATTCACATACGATGTTGGTCATAGTCTGTGATCAAAATAGAAAGAATTAAAGTTTTTCAGCATCAAAAGACAAAAGAAGTGACAGCTAAAGATATTTTAGGAAATTCAGAGTACTTGGCGATAAGCTATGGTGGCTATAGGGCAATATCAAGAGAAATTCAACCAACACTTGACGAGCTAAAAGAAGACATGAAATTGTTGTCCGCCATGGGTGTCAAGGTCATTAGAACCTATAACGTGCAACTGCCTTTACCTCATGCAGCAAATATCCTAAAGGCTATTAGCGAACTTAAACAAGAAGATTCAAACTTTGAAATGTATGTTATGTTAGGTGCTTGGATCGATTGCCTCAACGCATGGACCGATCAAATGCCAAATCATGATGTAGAAAGTCCGAATAACGCAGCAGAAATTGATAGAGCTGTAGCTTTAGCCAATAATTACCCCGACATTGTTAAAGTACTTGCTGTGGGAAATGAAGCCATGGTAAAGTGGGCCACAAGTTATTTTGTACAACCCAAGGTGATTTTGAAATGGGTCAATCATTTACAAGAGCTAAAAAGGCTAAAAAAATTACCGAAAGATTTATGGATTACAAGCTCCGATGATTTTGCATCATGGGGAGGTGGAGATTCTATGTACCACTGTGAAGATTTAAATCAATTAATAAAAGCGGTAGACTATATTTCAGTGCATAGCTATCCCTATCATAACACCCATTACAATCCAGAATTTTGGGGTATTCCAGAAGAAGAACATTCCCTTTCTGAAATAGAGAAGATTGATAATGCCATGAAGCGCGCACTAGAATTTTCAAAAAATCAATACCATGCCACCGTGAATTATATGAAAAGACTGGGAGTCCATAAGCCTGTGCATATTGGTGAAACGGGTTGGGCTAGTGTATCTAATGATTTTTATGGTCAAAACGGCTCTAAGGCAACAGATGAGTACAAACAAGGCTTGTATTATAAATTAATGCGAGAATGGACCAATAGCGCTGGGATATCATGTTTTTATTTTGAAGCATTTAATGAAAAATGGAAGGATGCTCATAATCCAAACGGTTCAGAAAATCACTTTGGATTATTCAAAATTAATGGGGAAGCTAAATATCCCCTATGGGATTTGGTAGATAAAGGTATTTTTAAAGGATTAACAAGAAATGGAAATCCGATAACAAAGACATACAAAGGCAATAGAGAGGATTTAATGCCTCATGTGTTAGTGCCACCCGTAAAACATTAAAGATAATTTTTGTTCCAATGTAGTCAGATTTCGGTTTTACCTATTTGATGACAAAGTAGCCATGAGTTAAATAAAAAAATAATAAAACATCGAGCGTCATGAAGTTGAAGACTTACTTTTTTATACCCATACTTATCTCAATTTTTGTTATGTCTTGTAATCAAAATTCAAAGGCGAAGAAGCATATGCAGGAAGAAAAGTCAATGACGGCAAAAGAAATTTTAGGCAATCCAGACTACTTAGCTATGTCGTATGGAGGGTACAGATATAAGGATCCTGCTATTGAACCAACTTTGGCTGAACTTAAGGAGGATATGAAACTTCTATCCGCTATGGGTGTTAAAATCATTAGAACCTATAAAGTACATAAGCCACAGGCCGAAAATGTGTTGAAAGTAATCTCTGAATTAAAGAAAGAAGATCCTAATTTTGAGATGTATGTGATGTTAGGAGCTTGGATAGACTGTAAAAATGCATTTACAGATGAAGAAAAAGACCATAATGTAGAAAGTGAAGCTAATGTTCCCCAGATGGAAAAAGTAGTGACTTTAGCAAATCAGTATCCCGATATCGTAAAGGTAATTGCGGTAGGTAATGAAGCTATGGTAAAATGGGCTGAAACTTATTATGTAGAACCTTGGATTATTTTAAAATGGGTTAATTATTTACAGGATTTAAAAAAAGAAGGGAAGCTTTCTAAAGAGTTATGGATTACAAGTTCAGATAATTTTGCCTCTTGGGGAGGTGGTGGAGAAGAGTACTATGTAGAAGATTTGACTAAATTAATCCATGCGGTAGACTTCATTTCTATGCATACCTATCCCATGCATGACACCCATTATCAACCTGAATTTTGGTTAAAATCAGAAGGCCAGGACGAAATGACGGATTTAGAAAAAATAGAGGCTGCTATGGTCAGAGCAAAAGAGTATGCTCAGCTGCAATTTAAAAATGTACAACAATATATGAAAAGTCTTGGCGTCGACAAACCAATTCATATTGGTGAAACCGGATGGGCAAGTGTCTCCACGGATCAATACGGCTCCGATGGGTCTAAAGCTTGCGATGAGTATAAAGAAGCCCTCTATTACCAGCACATGCGCGAATGGACCAATAAAGCAGGCTTATCTTGTTTTTATTTCGAAGGATTTGATGAGCCTTGGAAAGGAAGTGATAATGTGGGAAATTCAGAAAAACACTTTGGCTTAATGACCGTAGATGGCAAAGCAAAATTTGCACTATGGGATTTGGTAGATAAAGGTACTTTCGAAGGCTTAACCAGAAACGGAAACCCCATAACTAAAACCTATGGTGGTGATAAGGATGCAGTCATGAAAGATGTATTAGTGCCACCAACACAAGACCAGATAGGGGCCAACAAGGCCGATTAATACAGGAACAGATGAAAACAACCAAGATTTATTCTCAATTTTTAGTAGCATTAGTAATCATGAGTTGTAGCGAAAAACAAGAACCCTTAAAAGCCGAGGTGTATGAAACATCGGCGAGTGGGCATCAACTGACAAGATTAACTGAAATTAACTCTGAGCCTGCTATGGAAAGTATAGCACTATTGCCAGAGGTAACATACCAAACCATAACTGGCTTTGGTGGATCATTTACGGAGGCATCAGCGTCTTTATTAAACCGATTAAGTAAAGCAAATAGCGCTAAAATTTTGGAAGCCTACTTTGGTGAAAGTGGGGCAAAATATTCCTTGACGCGTACTCATATGAATTCCTGTGATTTTTCTCTGGGCAACTATTCGTATGCACCTGTTGAAGGAGATATAGCGTTAAATAATTTTTCGATTGACGAAGACCGCGATGATTTAATCCCGATGATCAAAGAGGCGATGGCAGTTTCTAAGGAGGGTTTTAAAATAGTATCCTCACCCTGGACAGCACCACCTTGGATGAAGGATAATAAAGATTGGAGAGGTGGAAAGTTATTACCGGAATATTACGATACTTGGGCTTTATTCTTTTCTAAATATCGTACTGCTTATAAAAACGAAGGCATTGATATCTGGGGGTTTACAGTAGAAAATGAACCTGTAGGAAATGATGGCAACTGGGAAAGTATGCATTATACACCAGAAGAAATGACTCATTTTGTACAACATTATTTAGGGCCAAAACTAGAAAAAGACGGTCATGACGTGAATATATTGGGGTTTGACCAAAATAGAGGTGAGGAACTTGAAAAGTGGGCTAGTGTCATGTATAAAGATGAAGCTTCTTCTAAATATTATAATGGTATGGCCATACATTGGTATGCGAGTACCTACGATTATTTCCCAGAATCATTACAATTTACGCACAACAAAGCCCCTAACAAATACCTTATTCAAACCGAAGCCTGTGTTGATTCCGAAATTCCGAAATGGAAAAATGATTCCTGGTATTGGCAAAAAGAAGCAACCGATTGGGGTTGGGATTGGGCTCCAGAAAAAGATAAATATTTACATCCCAAATATGCACCGGTAAATCGCTATGCAAGAGATATCATAGGCTGTCTTAATAATTGGGTCGATGGCTGGATTGATTGGAATATGGTACTAGATAAACAAGGTGGCCCTAATTGGTTTAAAAACTGGTGTGTTGCTCCTGTCATTGTTGACCCTGATAAAGATGAAGTTTATTTTACGCCATTGTATTACACCTTAGTCCACTTTAGTAGATATATAAGACCAGGAGCTGTGGTGATTGGTGTTGAAAATTCAGATGATGACCTTATGGTCACGGCAGCAAAAAATCCAGATAACTCTATTGCTGTTGTTATTTTTAATGAAGGAGCTCTTCCAAAGAATTTTAAGCTAATGTTAAACGATAAAACACTAAACCTAAAAATAAGTGGGCAAGCAATACAAACTATTGTAATCACGCAATCCTAAAATTAACCAACTAAATAAAATAATCATGGCAACAACTTCGAATTCAGTTCCAATGGGTCAAAAAATAGCCTTTGGGTTAGGGATGCTTTCCAATCAAATGTTCCCAGCTGCGCTGGCTATTTTTATGGTGGTGTTGGTGCAAGATTATGCCTTTCCAACCTGGATGTGGGGAATTTTATTTTTTCTTCCGCGTATTTTTGATTCCGTAACGGATCCAATTATGGGATTTATTTCCGATAATACAAAGTCTATTTGGGGCAGACGAAGACAGTATGTGTTTTTAGGAGCGGTGATAATGGGAATTTCTTTTTCATTGATGTGGCAAATTTATATCGTAGATGGAGTGAGTTATAACTTTAGCTATTTCTTAATATGGTCATTGGTTTTTTATTTAGGCCTTACCATCTTTTCCGTACCCTACGTTGCCATGGGTTATGAGATGAGTGATGATTTTCATGAACGCACCAACATTATGGCTATAGCCCAATGGATAGGACAGTGGGCTTGGGTCATTGCACCTTGGTTTTGGGTGGTGATGTATGATGATAGTTGGTTCGGAACCACAACAGATACTACCAGAACTTTGGGTGTTTGGGTTGCCGTTATTTTTGCAATTTTAGCTATGGTGCCTGCTTTTTTTATTAAAAGTAAGTCTACTAAAAATGATGAAAGTTTGACGCCATTAACCTTAAAAACTATTGGAGGAAGTTTTAAACAGATTATAGAAAACTTTAAAGAAGCCTTTAAAATAGAGCAATTTAGAAAGTTGTGTTTTTCAACATTTTTAATCTACAATGCATTTAATGTTGTCGCTGGTTTTTCATTTTTTATTGTCGTCTATTATTTATTTAATGGGGATGCAGCAGCTGCAGGTCTTTGGCCAACCTTATTAGGGAGTATAGGGGCCTTATCCACTACTTTTTTGGTTATCCCTATTGTGGCAAAAATGTCGAAAATCATGGGAAAAAAGAAAGCTTTTATGGTTTCTCAAGGTATTTCTGTTTTGGGTTATGTGATGCTTTGGTTTTTGTTTATTCCCGGCAAACCCTATATGTTTTTATTTGCTTTACCCTTTTTCTCTTTTGGGATTGGAAGTTTGTTTACGCTAATGATGTCCATGACCTCTGATGTTATCGATATTGACGAATTAAATACTGGAAAACGCAGAGAAGGGGTTTTTGGAGCTATTTATTGGTGGATGGTAAAGTTTGGTTTTGCCATTGCTGGATTATTAACAGGCGCTATTATGACCTTGGTGGGGTTTGTGCCAGATACTGTAAATTCTGAGGCATCTATTATGGGCATACGACTGTTTTACTCAGGCTTACCAATAGCAGGCACATTAGGAGCGCTGTGGATTATGCGTAATTATAACCTTACCGAAGAGCGGGCCGTAGAAATAAGTGTAGAATTAGCAAAACGAAAAATAAAGAAGAAAGCGAAAGAAGTGTCCTCCGCATATGGTGCTGGTCATTTACTTTCGGTTTTAAATCATACTATTCAACTCGCGCCCTATACAGAGATAGATTTTTCAGATAAAACCATAGAAGATGCAAAAGTCATGTTTGCAGATAAACTCAACAGTAAGTTATGTGGTCTTTGTTTTAGTCCCTATGTAGAAGGACAAGATACCGGTGATATTCTTAAGGAGAGTCAAATACGTCGGCGTATGGAGGTTATAGCACCTTACACCCATGCGATTAGATCGTTCTCCTGTACGGAAGGTAATGAGTTGATCCCAAAAGTGGCTCATGAAAAGGGTTTGAACTCTATTGCTGGAGCATGGATTAGTGAGGATAAAGCGCGCAATGAGAAGGAGATTAATGCCTTGATAGCACTTGCCAAGACAGGGGTAGTCAATGTCGCGGCTGTTGGTAACGAAGTATTGCTCAGAGGCGACGTATCCGAGGAAGAACTCATAGGTTATATCAATAGAGTTAAAGAAGCGCTTAAAGATTTTGATGTTGCAGTGGGTTATGTGGATACTTATTATGAGTATTATACAAGACCTAATTTGGTAGATGCCACGGATATTATTTTAGCCAATTGTTACCCGTTCTGGGAAGGCTTTGGTATTGAAAGTTCCCTAGAACATTTAAGAGAAATGTACGCCTTAACTAAGTATGTGTCTAAAGGTAAGAAGGTGATTATAGCCGAAACAGGTTGGCCGAGCCAAGGGAACGCAAATGAAGATGCGCATCCATCCCTTATAAACGCCATGAAGTACTTTATACAAACCCAAGAATGGGCAAGTAAAGAAGGAGTAGAAATCTTTCATTTCTCATCTTTTGATGAATCCTGGAAGGTACGGGTTGAAGGCGAACTAGGAGCACGATGGGGTATTTGGGATAAGGACGAAAAACTCAAGTATAGTTAAACGTATAGGCTTACTGATACAAAAGCAAAAGAATTAACCTTGGGTTAGTTTAACGAATGGAACACTAATAAAAACATTAGAAAAATGTCATATAGAAACGAGGAATATCATGCCTACAATGGCTTAGATTTTAAGGAGCATTCAGGTATTGATTTTAGTACCTACTCCAACACAGATGATCTAAAAAAACTATGGAGAGCAACTTTAAATAAAGGAATGCATGGCCTTTGTTTTAGTATGTATGAAGATGGGCAAAAGCCAGGTGACATCATTACCGTGGAACAGGTGAAGAGAAGAATAGAAATTATTAAACCCTATACCCAATGGGTACGCTCTTTTTCTTGTGTTGAAGGAAACGAGCACATTCCACGAATTGCCCATCAACATGGTATGAAAACCTTAGTAGGTGCTTGGTTGGGCAGTGATAAAGAAGATAATGAAAAGGAAATTGAAGGTTTAATTCAATTGGCTAAGGAGGGATGTGTAACAATAGCCGCGGTAGGAAATGAGGTGCTCTATCGAAATGATTTGCCTTTAGAAGAACTTTTAGAATATATAAAACGTGTCAAAGAAGCAGTTCCCCATATCCCTGTGGGTTATGTAGATGCTTATTATGAATTTTCAGTACATCCAGAATTAGTGGCGCTTAGTGATGTTATACTAGCTAATTGCTACCCCTATTGGGAAGGCTGTCATATAGATGGATCCTTAGCGCACATGCAGCAAATGTATGGCCAAGCCGTGCACGCTGCACAAGGGAAAAAGGTCATCATTACAGAAACAGGCTGGCCAAGTGAAGGGGGAAGCTTAAGAGGTGCATTTTCTTCAGAAGAGAATGCGATGAAGTATTTTATAAATACCCAAGCTTGGGCCTCAAAGGCGAATATAGAAACCTTTTATTTTTCTTCTTTTGACGAGTCTTGGAAAACAGGAGACGAGGGCGATGTTGGAGCTTACTGGGGTTTGTGGGATAAAAACGAAAAAATAAAATACCTTTAAGTCTGGACTAAAAAAATTTAATGTTGCTCAACTTTTAGGGGTTATTTTATCTCGTGATACCTAGTAGGTTGGGTCTTCTATTTGTTTAGGGTCACAAAAGAAGACCAAGCCTTTAGCTGTAGAGTTTTTGACCCCTTATGTTCGTGTTTTTGACAAGCACTTTAATGCGGTAATTTATTTTTCAGGAGTCCATACACAAAAGTGCCTAATAAAGCAGCGGCAATAACGATGAGCATGCTAAATACACCTGTGCCTACTAAAATATACATAGGACCTGGGCAAGCCCCTGCCAAAGCCCATCCGAAGCCAAAAATAGTACCACCCAGAATGTTCGCTTTATAGTTTTTTTCTTTTTCATCTGGACTAATAATTTGTCCAGAAATGCTTTTTAATTGCAATTTTTTAGAAATTAAAAAAAATACAACACCGATCGCCACTGCCGATCCAATGATGCCATACATGTGGAAGGATTGAAATTTGAACATTTCATAAATTCTATACCATGAAACTGCTTCAGATTTTACTAAAACGATTCCAAAAAACATACCAACGATTAAAAATTTTATTGCCTTCATTTTAACTAAATATTAGGGGTAAAATAAAAAATGTCATGACTAATCCGCCAATAAAGAAACCAATGACAGCGACTAAAGAAGGAAGCTGTAAGTTGCTTAATCCCGTAATGGCATGGCCAGAGGTGCAACCTCCGGCATACCTTGTTCCAAAACCAACAAGAAAACCAGCGATAACAAGTATGGCAATTCCTTTTACACTTAATACTGCATCCCAACTATAAATTTCTGGGGGTAAAATTGTTGTGCCAACATTTTGAAAACCTAAACCTTTTAAATCGCTAATGGTTTGCTCGTTTAAAGCAATTGCCGAACCATCGGATAAAAAATATACGGCAATAAACCCGCCTAATACAGCACCTACTGCTACGATTAAATTCCATTTTTGGGACCTCCAATCGAACTTAAAAAAATCAGCATACTTATCTGCACCACCAATAGCACATAGGGTTCTTAGGTTAGATGACATGCCAAAGCTTTTGCCAAAAAGAACTAAAATAATCATCGTAAATGCAATCAAAGGACCAGAAACATACCATGGCCAGGGTTGAAGAAGAAATTCCATTTTTTTAAGCTATTTTTTTTGAATTTAATGCCAAGTTAAATGATTTGACAGACTTGGCAAAGTTGAATAAACATTCAAGTATTACAAAAAAGTTTGAATGATTTCTTTAGACGTAATTAATTTTTATAATTACATCTAACTAGGGAATTAATCAGGAGAAATCACTTAAAGTTTGATATTGCGTGGTAGTTTTTATTCTTTTTTTATATTAATATTTGGAATTTGAACAATCTCAAAAGTTGCAGAAGCTAGTTGAACTTTTCTATTTGTATTTTCTATTTCTTTTCCAATACGCTCATTTAATATGTGTTTGGTAAGCCTTCTTTTTTTATAGTCAACTATGTACCGAAGGTTAAACTGAATCCAATTATCAGTCATAGTGATGGCTAATGTTGGTGCTACCTCAGCATTCTCTATGTAATATTTATTGACCACTTGGTTCCATTGCTCCATAGATTCCGTTACATAATCAGAGAGTGTTTCAGAGGCAATTTGAACGATAATTGTTTTCGCTAGTTCTACATCAGAACCATATCTGATAGGCAAATTAAATTCATCCCATACAAATGGAAAATCTTTTGAATAGTTATATACGGGACCCTTAAAAACAAAGGCATTACTTAATTTTACAATTCTACCACTATAATTATCACTAGAAACCCATTCTCCAATTTCCATCATGGTCGTATAAATACTATCGATGTCAATAACATCACCTTTGATGTTATTTATTTCTATTCTATCGCCAGGTTTATAGACTCCGACAAAAAAGATATAGAACGAGCCTGCAACACTTAAAATTAACTCTTGCAGGGTAATGGTAATCCCCTCAGTGAGTAATCCAATGGCTAAAGCAAAGTCTTTAATGCTACCGGAAAAAAAAGAAATGGTAACGATAAGCAATAATATATAACCAATAAACTCAACCCCTTTTTGAGATTTGTATCTAATTCCTATATCCGGTAGATTTCTCCTTAAAAAACGTCTAAGGAAAGCAATGGTTATTAATATAAATACAGCCCAAAGTACATATTTAATGATATTATAAGAAATGGGATGTTCATTTAACCATTGTTGTATGTTTTCAATTATTTCCATGGTCTTTAATTTCGATAGTAGTTCTTTAAAAAATTATGTTTTTATAAAAGTTAAAGCTATTTTATTTTAGGGTATTTTAGCAACATCTACCTAATTATCTTGAATATTTTTGGATAGGAGGTGAAAGTTTTTTTGTCTTTGATTCTCAATGCACTAATAAGTGCTATTCCAATATTAATGATGTTTAACAGTATAAAAAAATACAACAATAGATCAGGAATATAGGCATGTTCGGAATTGGTGATGTGCAGCGAAGCAGTTAATACACTTGAAAAAAATGTGATTGAGGTTAATACGGTCCAGATTATTTGAAAATTTAATAGCCGAGTTCCAGTTTCATCTAATTTTATAATTTTATCTTTTTTTGAAACCCAAAAAATCAATGGAATTAATATATTTCCAATGGGAATCACCAAATAGCTAATGACGGATAAATGCATCAACATTAAAAGCTTTGAGTCTTCTTTTTTACCGTAATGCATTATTTTTTCAGGTAAGGTGTCTAATGTTTCACAAATAAGTTTTAGGGTATTTGCACTTGGTTTGTTTTCTCCATTTTCTATCCTTTGAATGGTTCTCAAGTTTACTTTTGCTTTTTCCGCTAATTCTTCTTGAGTATAGCCTTTTGACTTTCTCAGTTCAACGATTTTTTGACCCATGTGTTCCATTTTTTCAATGATTATTGTTGAGTCAAAGCTACTCTAGTACTGTGCTAATTGATAACGGTATCATTATGACAATTTTACGACATCTATGTCAATTCGTTGATTTCTACCTATGGTTTAATTAAAAACACCGGCAATTGCTGTATGCAATACGATTAAGACAATAAATTTCCTAATTCATCCCATTGAGCAACATCGTTTCTTTTGCTTTGATCCACACACTTGGCTAGCCATTCTTCTTCGTAAAAAACGCCATGTTGCTTAAGAACATCATCGGGAACACCATCCCAAACGTTGGGCTGATTTCCTTTATAGCCTAAATCTGCAATCCCCACTTTTGAGGTATAATAGCCCGTTAAAGTTAGGTTGCGCACTACAGAAAAAAACTGCACTTCAAGGGGTCTTTTAGCTTCTGGAATTTCAACATCTGGATAGGCAATGCTATCTAAAATCTGTTTTTGTTGCACCTCTGTAGCTGCTTTAAACTCTGCATTAAATAAAGAATTGCTTTCATGGTCTAACCACATAAGGCCTCCTCGTAAAGTGGCTTGCATTGGCGGGTAATCTTTAGCCATAAACTCCATAAATTCTGGAACTCCAGCTTCAGTAATGGAGCCTTTATCGTCGGGAGGAAGAATTAAATTTGCCAAAGTAGTAAGACTATCCATTTCATGCGGATTAAAAAATTGCTCCGCATTTAATTTTTTAATTATTTTGAGCTCTTCTGGTGTTCTTCCAAAATAATTTTCGGTAGAAGCTGCGATAGCTTCTTCAGTATTTGTTGCATTCTCAGGTTTACAGCCGTGCATAACTAAGCCTCCTGCAACGCTCCCTAAAATTATTGATTTAATACTCTTTCTTCTATCCATGAGTTAAATATTTTGCATTTTTAACTGTTCAACAATGTAATCAGAAGTTCTCCAAGAGAGTGCTAAAATGGTCCAAGTAGGGTTTTTGTCGGCTTGTGAGACAAAAGGGCCTGCATCGACAATAAAAACATTATCAACCTCGTGTAATTGTTGGTGTTGGTTGACTACTGAAGTTTTAGGGTCATCTCCCATTCTTGTAGTTCCTACTTCATGGATAATCCATCCTGGAGGTGCTATTCCGTAATTTTGTTCTTTAGTGGGTTTTTTACCGAGTACTTCCCCACCCATATTATGAATAATTTCTTCAAAAGTATCGTGCATGTGGCGTACTTGTTGAATTTCATTATCGGTCCATTTATAATCAAATTTCAAGACAGGAATACCAAGTTCATCAACTTTTGTAGCATCTATAGTACACCGGTTATTTTTTTGAGGAATAGATTCTCCACGGCCCGACATACCAACGGTAGCGCCGTAATATTTTTTTACCTCATCTTTAATACCTGCGCCATACCCCCCAACTTTAAGACCAAAAAACTCGTTATACTGGTTGTGGTTAAAGCCAAAACCATAGCTTGGCATGCCTAGTCCGCCCCACATTTCAATATGATAACCACGGGCAAAGTTTAATTTTTTGTTGTCTCCCCACCAAGGAGAATACACGTGCATACCACCAGTACCATCTTCGTTATAGGTTTTTCTATTCATTAAATCAGGGATAAAAGCAGCTCTGTCACTTCCTGTAGAATCATGTAAATAGCGACCTACAATATCGCTGCTATTTCCTAAACCGTTCGGGTGTTGTTTGCTTTTAGAATTTAATAAAATACGTGCTGAACTACAGGCCGACGCGGCTAAAACAACTATTTTACCTTTTAGGGTATATTCTTTTCGGTCTTCTTTATTAATGTACGATACGCCAGTAGCTTTCCCTTCATCATTTGTAATGACTTCACGCACCATGGCATTCACGAATAAGTCGATCTGCGCCCCACTTTTTTGGGCAGGAAATATTAAACATGTCCCTGAAGAAAAGTCGGCGTGCACGCTACAGCCTCGAGAACATTGTCCGCAATAGAAACAAATACCACGATCTTTATTGATTCGTTTGGTAAGCATAGACATTCTAGACGGGTAAACGGGAACATTAGATTTACGAGCACCTTTTATGTAGAATAATTCGTGTAACCTGGGTTTTGGTGGCGGTAAAAAAAAGCCATCGGGATCATTTGGTAAGCCCTCATTCGTGCCAAAAACACCGATTAATTTATCTACTTTGTTGTAATAGGGTTTTACATCTTCATAGCCAATAGGCCAATTGTCTCCTAAGCCGTCTATACTTTTTCGTTTAAAATCATCAGGACCAAATCGCAGTGAAATGCGGCCCCAGTGGTTGGTTCGGCCTCCTAACATTCGTGATCTATACCATCTAAAATCGCTGCCTTCGGCATTCGTATAGGGTTCATTTTCTATAGTAAAGCCACCGTAGGAACTGTCATACTCTCCAAAGTGACGCACCGTATTAGCACCCCTTCTTGGCGATTCGTAGGGCCATTTTAATTGTGTTTGTTGTTCTGGAGCACCAGGATCAAAATAAGGTCCAGCTTCTACAATAGCCACTTTAAGTCCTGCTTCTGATAATATTTTAGTTGCCATTCCGCCACCAGCACCGGACCCAACGATAATAACATCATATATTTTTGATGATTCAATAATTTCCATGTAAAAGTATAATTTAGTGGTTGATCACAATATGAGTTCAATTTACTTAATTTTTTGTTGATACTACAGATTAGCATGGTTAAAAAATGGCTATTCGGAATTGAATTCAAAGAATCTAGGAATCTCAAAATCAGGTTATACTTTTATATTTTATAGGTGTATGGAAGGTTTTTTTGAGCTGGTAGCTGCCCTATGGGTATTTACAAGGCTTTTTGCTTCCGGTCAAGTACCTAAAAATAAAATAGGTGTTATTTTTAAAACAATTACAATGGTGCGAAATGTACATGAGTATTTTCATTCATTGCCATGGGGTACGTTTATGCATAGTACGTTCATACAATTTTATAGCTAGTTTTTCTTTCTCACTATTTTTACTATTCTATTATACATTATTTCTGACAGACTCCAATTGTAGCCATCGAAGTCGACCGTATTTGTAAATTGAATAACCACTGCATCTATGTCCTTGTGGTATTTAGCAATGGTTTGATAGCCAGGAATCAGACCTGTATGTTCAAACTCGTATAAGGAGCTATAGATTTCCTGTTCTTGTTTATTTGTAAAGGCAGAACCATTATTCAGTGCTCGAATAAATTTACCTAAATCTTCTGCTGTTGCTAACATCAGGCCATTATCGTCCATCTTTAAGTCATTTTCATAACCTACATAATAGCCACTCATGACATCATCTGCATTGACATCTAGAATGGAACCATAGGTGTTATTGAGATGTAGGGGTTCTAAAATATATTCTTTGATGTACTCAAACCTTGTTACTCCGGACACCCTTTCTATGAGTTCAGAGAGTAATAAGTAATTTGTATTGCTATATTCAAAATCTTCGTTAGGTTCAAAATTGGCGGGTACATCAAGCACCAATTCTAGGCGTTCTTGGTCGTTTTGTTTCGGATGTACCCAATAATTTTTGGTATCCGTATAATTCGGAATTCCACTTCGGTGTTGAACCATCATTCGCACGGTAATTTTATCCGTATTTTCTATTCGACCCACTAGTTCAGGAAAGTAATCAGCAAGTGTTTTGTCTAAGGATAATTGTTCATTATGTGCTAATTTTGTTATTGCTAGTGCTGTGTATAGTTTGCTAACACTAGCAATTTTAAACAATGATTTTGGGTCGGCAGGAACTTTATTTTCTCTGTTTTTGTAGCCTGAAGTAAAAAATTCTGGTGTATTGCCTTTTTGATCTACGTACACAATAATTCCATCAAAACCGTAGGTAGTCGCTTTATCTACTTGTTCCTGAACTGTTTTAGGTAATGGTGTTAACCACGCTTTTAGAATAGGCCAAGGAACAAAGTATAATGAGCTTATTGTTCCAACGAATAATATAATTTGTAGTATTCTTTTAGATCTTGCTTTAGTCATCAAGTTGAGTTCAAAAATGAATTATTAAATGGCCTAACCAGTTTCTTTAGTACGCAATAAATAGCACTTAGATAAAAAATAGGGCAGCTCTATACTATGTTTGGAAAGCTTTTTCCTTAGACCAACACCATCTCATCCTATTCGTATAAATATATAAAAAATTATAAAGATGGTGTAGGTATTCCGCTTGGCTGTGATTCGGTGTGTATTCAGGCTTTAAATGAACCAATAAAATCCAAAACCGCCTGCTGGCAAGCAAAAAATAAGCTTTAGTTTCTATCGTGTTAATTGCGGCACCTTATCTTACTGCCCATAATTAACCGGATAGCCTAATTGTCCCCAAACCAAAATACCTTCATCTATGATGGCTGTGTTTTTATAACCCAATCTTCTCAAGGTACTTATTACACGGCCTGAAGCGGCGTGCGGACAGGCGCAATAAGCTACAATCCAAGTATCATCATTAGGCAGGTCGCCTACAAATGCTTCTGGCTCTGCGTAATAGGGTACAGGTACCGATCCTGGAATGTGGGTTTGTCGCCAAGCCACTTCTGATCGTGCATCTAAAATAATCATGCGAGCACTGTCTTGTAGCGCCTGATAAACTTCTTTCGCAGGAACATAAAGTCCTTTTCGTAGATTAAATTTTGGTGCTTTGTTCCTAGGGTTCAAGATATACTGATCAGGTTTCGGTACACTGATGGTATCCGTACTTGGTATATTCCAGCCGGAGGCACGAGTCCTTAAAAAGGCTGTTAAACCGTTAATTTCATCCTCAGTTAAGGAGTCTTTGTAGGCGATCATTGGTGTGCCATCTCTCCCCATTTTAATGGCATATTTTAAGAATTCATCTGTTGCTGTAGCTAAAAGCATAGAATTGCCAAGGGCAGGTGCTGAGACACCTTCGCCATCTGCCCCATGACATACTGAACAGGTATTTGCATAGAGCTCGGCGCCTACAGCGACATCTCCGGTTACAGGTTCTCTTGAGAGTTCAATAGGTTTTTCTACGCCACTTTGTTCATAGAGCCATTGCAATAACAGTTCAATTTCAATGTATTCTAAGGGGCCACCTTGTGTGTTTAAATAGCCCCCCATAGCCGTTCCCGCTCTACCGTATTGCACCGTATATCTTTGAAAATTATTGGTCAAGGAAGTTGCCATTAATGAATGAGAGCGCAAGGATGGAGCATTATCTGCGGCGTAGCCTTCTCTATTTTTACCATGGCATAAAGCGCAATATTTTTGGTACATTCCCGCAGCATTACTGCTAGCTGTACTATCTAGTTTAGCTCCTATTTTATATTGTTCTGCCAAGAGAGCCTGTTCCTTGGGCTCATTTACAAACTCTATTTGAACCCCATAAGCAAATTGGCGTGGTACGGTGATGGTATGTAATATGGTATCGCGTATAAGGGCCTCTGCTGGTAAACGTTGATTTAGATACTGAAAAGTAGAATCAATATTTTTTACATCAAAACGTAGGGCATATACTCCAGATCCACGTTCCGCAATAAACTTTGACATATCATCAGTACTGGATTCGGGGGTATTGAGCACCAACTCTTGATGTTCTTTTATTTTAAAGTGCGCTGTATTTTTAGATGCATTAGCGTTTGAAGCCTTAAGCCCCATTTTTTCAATATCCTTACGGGCCATATCGAGATCCTTAACGGCTACCCGAACAGAATTGATACCTACAACGCCATTTGGATGGTTCGAAAAACTTCTGTAATAGGCATAATAAGTCTTCCAGTCTTTATGCATTCTTTCATAATCATTAGTAGCATCTTCAATAAACTGGGGTAGGTAGGTACCCTGTGTATTTCGAAAATCTAAACTGCGTTCTTGTAATCCACCATCATCTCTTGTCCACCCTTTAACTGGCTCGATTGACGTACGGTATGCTCGAATAGAATCCATCTCAAATCCTTGCTCATTCAACCACAAAGCGGTCGTGTCTACAGAAGAACTGGAAAGGTAATACTGTTGTATACCTTCATGATTCGCCAAGAATGACCTAATAAAAGTTGGTGGGGCATCCATAATTAAAGAATCTTCAACAGAAAGAAAATCTAGTTTTGAAGCATCTGGAAAGTTGATGCTAGTCACTAAAGTTCCATCAAAAAAACCTTTTTTAAACGAATCAGCTTTAGCCATTTTAAAGCCAAGGGTATCCGCATAAAAATCTCGTGCGCGAGTTAAATCGTTAACCATAAGCATTGACCCATGAAGTCCATGCCCTATACCCAAAAGCGAATACTCTTTTTTTATAGCCTGAGGTTCCTTATCTGCGCAAGATGCAGAAATAATAATAAGCAGTAGTGCTATGATCTTTAATAAGGCTGAGGTAAAGCTTTTTTCAGCGATTTCATTCAAGTGTTTGAGTATCGAGAACATATAAGGATGATTGGTTGGTTGAATATTTGGTGAGACGCATTGTTTGCCATTGGTAAGTATGACTATTTTAGAAAGGTATTTTTTTGTTTCATTATTCTAAAGAATTTAATAATAGCTTACAGGTTTGTGGTCATGAGGTAAAATAGTATTCTAAGGTCTGATTTTCTGCATTCAAATGCAATTTAGGTTATAAATTATTAATCCGCCTAATAAAAAAGCAAAAGGCGCGAGTAGTCGAATAAAAAGCGGTTTAAGAATAGCTGCACTTTTCAATGAAAATTGATGATGTATTTTTCTCGGCACAAAATAAAGTACGAGAGAAGTGATCAGCATTATTCCTCCAAAAACCTTAAACGCTGCAGGAAATTTAGAAAATTCCGAGCATATTATGAGTGCTATGGCTGGTAGTAGTCGGATCGTTATTTCCGCATAGTTTATAAAATTTGTACTACCAGCTTTTCTTAATATACTCCTTGCTTTTTTTGGATGAATCAACATGATACATCCAATAAAAATGATAAATAATCCGAAAAATAGTACAATCCATTGAGCAATTTCTATGATCATATTTTAGGTACGTATTACTTTAAAAACAATTGGTGTACAAAACCCAGCGTATAAAAATGACATTAATTTTTCGGATGAAAACAGCGTCGAATTTTTATAGTATGTATTACTTTTTTTATTTTAATTGGTCTCTTTGAAACAAGAAAAAAAAAGCTTAATTCAGCGACTTCTTTCCATACAATCGGTAATAATACCATGCTGCTATACTACCTATAAAAGAAAAGATGGCCAACATCCAAAAAACATGTTGATGCCCTTGTATACCTGGTGAATTTTCTAAGAGATAGCCCATCGCTGGCCCTGCAAATATATCTGGTGTATAACCGACAATAGATATAAGACCAACTGCAGTTCCTGTAAGAACCAAAGGAATTTGCCCTCGCTCCATGACTGCGAAGTATAAAGAACGAGCGGCATATACTCCAGTCGCCACGATTAATATCGATATAAAAAACAAAGCCGTTGAAGCATCTGAAATCAAACCTAATGCGAACAATAATGCTCCAAAGAAGGAAACAATAAAACCAATAACCAACCATAAGGTGGTTTGTGAGCGATCTGCCAATATTCCGATTAATATTCCGATGACAGGACGGATAAATAGCAAAAAAGTGCCTACCTGAGCAGATTGCACTTGGTCAAAAAGCATCACATCTCGAGCATACAAGGAAAACACATCTGTGATTTTGTAGCCAACATATGCACATAAAATAATGATCATCAAGAGCCATATAGAAGGTAATCGTAATACTGCTGTAATTTGTGTTTTTGTTATTTTTTCCAGGATAATCTCTTTTTCTATTTCATGATCTAGTTTTAAAAAGAACCATACCAATATTCCAACCAGAACAACTATCAATGAGGACACTAGGATAACCTGCTTAAACGCGGCTCTACTTTCGTAGATGCTTAGCTCAGCAACTTCTGAAGTAATAAAGAATGAAAAAATGAATACACCCATAGTTCCGAATAATGCGCCTACCAACCCGCGCCCACCATCCAAAAAGCCAAACGCTTTGCCTTGTGACGTAGATCCACCCCAAACACGAGTAGCCTTAATCATTGGTGCCCAGAATAAAAAAATAGTGGTAAATCCCCAATAGCCATAAAGTATTTTTAATACTAAATAACTAGGAAATGTAGCATATACCAATCCTCCTAGAGCAGTCATCCATAGCGCAACGGCAATCAATTTTCTTGGAGCAAACTTGTCTGCTAAGGGGCCACCGAAGATATACGATAACAAGGCAACAATACCGTATATTGAAAAACACAAACCTAGTTGAATGTTGTCAAGACCAAATACTTCAAGTACCGTAGGTCTAAAGACTCGTGAAAGAACAAATGGAAGAATAAATACGGACTCTCCTGCTAAAATAAGTAGCAAAAGAAAGTACAAAGGGATTTTTTTCATGTAATCGGATTCATTCTTTTAAAGAAATTCAAAAAATTTTCTTGTATGACAGCTAAGGTATGTATGTTTTTGCAATATTCCCTTAATTGCTATGCCCTATGTACATGGTTGTAGCACGTTTTTAGCTTTCTTCTATTTTCAGAGGAGAATGATGTTCACTTACAATTTTCCATCCTTTATCGGTCTTTACGAATAACAATGAAATTTGGTCGTTTACAACCACAAGGTCCTCGCCAAATTTAAGATGAAAATCAGAATGAAAGGTTACGTTGGCTACATCACCATACACTGCAACCATCATATCTTTAGTGTCGAATTTCACCACTTCGGTGACAGCTCCAAAAGTATTGCGTTCAAATTCTTCATTAGCTTCACTTCCATTGCGTGCTGCTCCATTTTTAAATTCAGTAAACTTTGGACTGTAGGCATGAAACGCAATTAGTTTGTCCATGTCTCCATCCTTAAGGCTTTGCACAATGGCGCCCCAGGTTTCCAATAATTCTTGTTTTGCTTCAGGAAATTCATCATTAATTAAATCTATTTTCACCTCTGCAACGTCTACTTTTTCTTCCTTTTGTTTGCAACTTATAATTACAATTCCGAAAATTATAATCATTACAAATGTCAATTTTGTTTTCATAATTTTATATTTAATTGATTATTAGTTGATTATAAAGATAAGGAATTTATTATATAGCCTTTATCTAGGACGGATCAAAATGTGCGACAAGGTGTTTGGGTATGCATAGTTGCATGGATTAGTGATTAAATTTCCAAACAAAGAAAACCAAGGCAATTGTTTATAGCAATTTTCAGCCTTTGGTTATTTTTGTTCACGAAATCCATTCTCAGTTTTTACCTCAATCCGGGCAGTATTTGATTCAACTTCAGCTTTTGTAAACCAAGCATCACGCAATTCTTTCTTAGAAAACAATTCTAACTGGTCACCATTATGCGGGGAGTCTTTTTGAGTTGCATTACCATAAGATAGTAAGACTTTTGCTCGCACTTTATCACCGAACTCAATGACACCGACCCATGAATCTCCGCCACCTACAAACATATTAGTATCATTAGCTCCACCAGGCCAGGCCACTCGAAAAACGCCCATTGAACCATCTATCCCATTTGCTGGTAGATTTATGCCATTATAGTTTATTCGAAAATAATCTCCCCATTCGGTGTCTAAACGTCCAAATTTGGTTTCGATTTCGATGGCGGCCTGTTCCAATAATCCAACCGCTCTATCTGGGTCTGCAATACCATCTGGCGTTGTGTTTGGAGAGTCTATACTCCATTGTTCGGTATAATTAGCGCTCCTACTTGCATTAAATTTGCTTGCCCAACTGTAAAATAAAAGCATGCCTTTACTGTTAGCATTAGCTGCTCTATCCCAATTTTCCAGTACTTTTTTTGCTTCTTTTGCTTTTTCGGAATCAGAATTATCAACGGCAGCAAATAAATCATCTAAAATTCTATCTGCAAATTCTAGTCGGGTTGAAAGTTTGTATTCTACTAGTTCGTCAAAAGTTATTGATTCATCCTCCATAAGCATTCTCGCTGAGCGCTGTGGTCTAAAAGGCATGTATTGAGGAGCCATATAGCCAGGATAATCTTTAGGATTTAGGGTCATTGGTATCGTACTAGTCCATGGGGGATCATTGGCATTTTGAAGCCAACCTCCGACAGGATTTTTTACTTTGGGCAGGTCGGCATAATCATGAACTTCTGTCCAGATATCCTCCGATTTTCCACCAGGAATAACGCGGTCCCAATAATCCCAGGCATCCGTAGTTCGTTTAGGAACTAGGCCATTGAATACATAGAAAATTTCACCTTGCTTATCGGCATACATCACATTCCAAAAAGGTATTTGAGCCATTTTCAGAGCATCCTCAAATTCATCAAAAGTGGAACTATTAATCATACGCCACCATTGTAAAAACATATTTGGCCTATCCAAGCCGACCATACGTAATGCCAAAACCTTATTTTCCGATGTATTTACCACAGGACCATGAACCGTTTTCATCAGGGCGATTTCTTGGTCTATCGTGGTGCCATCGTCTTGTTTTATTTTGATAATTTTTGATGAGGCCTCAAATTCTTTTCGTTCACCATCTAATACATATCCCCCGTCTTTCAGTTCTAGTTCGTAGGTATCGGCATTGTCAATGGTATTATCGGTATGACTCCAACCAAGGTTTTCATTAAAACCAATTGCAATACCAGGGAAGCCTACGAGTGTTGAACCGTACATGTTTTTCCCATTTAAATTTAAATGTGACTCAAAGAATAAAAATTCTTTCCACCAAGGTAAATGCGGATTTTGAACCAACATGGCCTTACCTGAAGCCGAACGCTTTGGTGCAATAGCATAGGTATTTGAACCCATATCAGGCCATTCTTGTACACGCCCCAGATCATTTCCACCAATGAAACGAGTGAAAATAACATACATACTGTGCATGTTCATGTCCTTTGTGGTTAATGGCAGCACAACTTTATTTTTTTCATCCACGGCATCCGGATAAGCAGCTACATAAGCATTCATTCCATTTATAAAAGCAGTATAGATGGTTTTGATTTCGGGGTCTTGTTTTTTTTCCCAATCATCGGCCAATTCGTCAAAACCAAGGGTATGAATAAGCCTATCATTTTCGACTTTCTCCTCACCCCAATATTCGGCACCCTTTCCTCTAGAGCTGCCATATAGTTCTAAAATAAGGTTAGCATGATTATGCATTTGAGCCCATCCTTGGGCAAAAAACAATTCTTCGGTGGTAGTTGCCGTGATATGCGGAACACCCCAAGTATCCCATGCAATTTTAGTTTGTATTTTTTCAGGTTGAGCACATGAGGCGATTAAAAAAGAAACTACACTAAGCGTAAAAAGAAGTTTGATTTTCATAATTTTTTATTTAAAAATTGGTTTTGTCTTTCATAATGACCGCTAAGATGTTGGTATAAGATTAGTTGTGGGGTTTAAGTACTAAAGTTAACAAAAAAAATTAGAGATAGAACGTCCGCAGCTATGTTCTTAAGTTGGCAGTGACCTAGCAATGAATTAAACACATCTTAAGTTTGTTATTCTTTAAATTAGATAAATAAATCACAGACCTTCTTGTAGGCCAGTAGAATATTCTGCCGAAATGTTTGGTAGTTGGTAGTGACCAAGCGATGAATTATTGATGGTATTGTGCTTTTATCTTTGTTTATTGATTTTTATTAAATAAACAATGTGCTCTTAAAATAGCGAGATCGTCTTTAAATTTTATTTCTGTTGCAGCTCTATTGTAAGCCTTTATGGAATGTTGTATGGCAGCTTCTTTTAATTCTGGATTAGTAAGGGTCTCTATGGATGTCAATGCTTTCTGTAATCTCAGCATCACCTCAATATTATCGGCACCTTCTCTAGCAATTGGTCTGAAAGCATCATCAAAGAAATCTTGAATTGAGATTTTAGGTACTTCTACACGATCATAGGCTACCGTTTCATCATTGCTATTTTCCATTGCTTCCTGCCATAAAAAAAACAATCTTTCATGGCTACCAATAATTTGGATTGCCGTTCCAGGGTCATTAATGCCAGGGGATAAGGCTCTACTTGCAATTTCAGTCAATGATATCAATCCAAATCTGGGATCTTCATCAAATAATCTTGTTTGACCTACAAGAATAGCATTGTTTATGCTTTTTTGAATCTGATTAATATCCAAATTATGGTCTGTACTAATGTGTGCAATAGCAAAATTTTTATGGACAAACTTACCCGGAAGACAATTTAGTTGAATTCTAAACCCTTTTTCTTGAGCCAGTATTTGTAAGGACTCCAAATTGATATGTTGAACGTATCCAATAGAATCTGCGAAGATTGCTTCTCCATTATTGAACTTATTTTTTATTGGGTGAGCTTTTAGATAAGGATGTTTTATATATGTGGATAAACATCTCGATGCAACTGTTTCTACTTGATGTATGGTGTGCTCTAAACGTCCTAATCTTGAAATTCTATCTACCCATCTTAAAAAGGTAAGTATAACAACTGCAAATAATAATAATGTGAGCAAAAACAGAATAAATCTACCTGCTTTTTCATAATATCCATTATCAAGTGCTATTGTAGCAACGATACTAAATATGAATGCGCCGATAAAAATCGACAGTGCATTCTGCGATACATCATCTGTGACTACAATTTTGAAAGATCTTGGGGTTGCGGTACCACTTGCTGACGAGAATGCGGAAAGCATTGATGCAACAGCAAATATGGATATGACCAACATGCTCGCTGAAATAGTATCTAAAAGGCCTTCAATTGATTCAGTATCAATATTGGGAACAAGGTCATTAATTCCAATTCCATCGGCTTGATGAGCGACTAAAGCTCCAGCAACTGAAAACAAACAAAATAGTAGGGGTCTAAACCATAGCTGCTCGCGAAGTCTATTATAATAAATTTTGAACTTTTTTTTTCATTTGATGCTAGCTTGATTTATTTGATAATTGTTGGTAATAATATATAGAACATATGTTTTATATACTGCTAATTTAAGATATATCTTTTATATCCTTAATACTCAATCATCACTTCATCATAATGAAAAGGCTGAATAACAGCAACAGGATCCACTTCAGTATTTCTCTTATACAGCGCTTTACTTATAGGATACGCATGTAAGGAGGTATCAGGCAAGTCATCATGAATTACATTTAAAATGTCATTTTCTTTTAAGGAATCATTCAACCAAACATCAATATGGTCATCTTGTAAAATAACAGGACGCCTATTTTTTTTATTGTGAATCTTTGCAAACAGGGGAGTGGCTTCTTTGGTAAGAATGCTAAACGTGATCATTTTATCTTTGGTGATGGCATAAATACCCGCTAAGTGAATAGGGTTTTCGTTTTTACGATGAAAGTAAAAAGGCACTTTAAAATCTTTTCCATTTTTCTTAGCGGTATGTGGTTCGTAAAAACCATCTACAGGAATAATACAACGTTTGGTGAATACACTATTTTTATAGTTGTTCGATTCAAATAATTTTTCTGAACGTGCATTTAATCCGGACCCATAAGGGCTAGTCTTTTGATAATATGCCTTAGCATTAGCACCCAATTCGTAAGAGGGGATCAATCCCCACATAACGGGTATCATGTGTTTGCTTTTTTGTTGTGGAATAATCCACATCGTAGGGTGCGCAAAACCATTAGCGTAAGCATAGATTAATTCAGTGTCTTGTTCTAAACTTCCATAAATAGCTTCAACCTTATAAAAAGTCTCTAATTCCTTTGCTTTTTGGGTGACTCTAGTTCCGTAACACATGTAGGCTTGTTTTAAAGCTTTAAAATACAAAATTTAAAAGAACTAGAGGCAAATTAAACTTGTTGAAAAGTAAACTGTTAAACTTCTATTTTGAACTCGATTATTATTTAATTTTGGAAATAATCCAAATATGTGGATTTTATCCAAAATGAAAACAGAAGCGATTTTACATCTTGATTTAGATACTTTTTTTGTGTCTTGCGAAAGGCTTATTGATTCCAAATTATTAAAACGGCCACTTTTGGTGGGTGGCATTGGCGATCGTGGAGTCGTAGCAGCGTGTAGTTATGAAACTCGAAAATTTGGGATTCATTCGGGAATGTCGATGAAATTAGCACGACAACTTTGTCCCGAAGCTACCGTTATTAGAGGAAACTCTAGCACCTATACCAAACATTCACAAACCGTCACCGAAATCATCAAAGAACGTGTTCCCGTTTTTGAAAAAGCCAGTATCGATGAATTTTATGCGGACTTAACCGGAATGGATCAATTTTTTGGCACCTATAAGTTTGCGACAGAATTGCGAAATACCATCATCAAAGAAACAGGATTGCCTATTTCTTTTGGTTTATCTACCAATAAAATAGTATCTAAAGTAGCCACAGGAGAAGCCAAACCCAACAACCAAATGCGGGTAGATGTTGGATTAGAAAAGCAGTTTTTAGCCCCTTTGTCTATTCAGAAAATTCCTGCAGTGGGAACAAAGACCTATCAGACCTTGCGAAATTTAGGCATCACCAAAGTGCAAATAGTACAAGAAATGCCCTTAGAGATGATGATAAGTGCTTTAGGTAAGCACGGACAGACCATTTGGAAGCGTGCTAATGGTATTGATAGACCTGCTTTAATTCCTTTTCATGAACGAAAATCAATTTCAACCGAACGAACCTTTGATAAAGATACGACCAACATGGTACAGCTGCGTACAACATTGACGGCTATGGCTGAAAACTTAGCCTATCAATTGCGTAAAGCAAATAAATTAACGGCATGTATAGCCGTTCGTTTGCGCTATTCAGATTTTCAAACCTATACCAAACAAATCAAAATTCCCTATACGAGTGCTGATCATATTTTAATCCCTAAAATCATAGAACTCTTTGAACGTTTGTATGAAAGGCGATTATTAATTCGGTTAGTAGGTGTTCGTTTTAGCGATATTGTTACCGGCAATTATCAAATTAATTTATTCGATGACACCGAAGAAATGTTGAGTTTGTATAGTGCGATGGATCGTATCCGAAAAAAATACGGTGAAAATAGCATTATGCGCGCCACTTCTATGGGGGCTAAAAGTATAGGTCGTTTTGACAACCCTTTTAACGGCGAACCTCCGATGGTATTAGCACATAGAAAACAATAAGTATGTATCTCAATTGTCATTCGTATTACTCGTTGCGGTTTGGTACGTTTTCAGAAGTGACCCTTTTGAAAATGGCGCAAGCGTATGGGGTAACTTCTTTGGCTTTAACGGATATTAATAACACATCGGCTTGTTTAAATTATATCCGAAAAGCACCTGAGTTTGGAATAAGACCCATTGTAGGGATCGATTTTCGAAAAGGAGCAGAGCAATTGTATGTGGGTTTGGCAAAAAACAACCAAGGTTTTCAAGAACTAAACACATTTCTTTCTAAGGCTTCCCATCTATCAAAGCCTTTGCCCAATTTAGCACCAGAGTTTTCTGAAGCTTTTGTCATTTACCCCTTTGAAAAAGTACTGCAATTAAATAAAGTCGATTTTAAAGCGCACGAATTTATTGGTATTTCTATTGAAAATTTAAGACGACTACCCTTTTCAAAATACAAAACCTATACCGATAAATTGGTGATTCAGCAAGCTGTAACTTTTCGAAACAAGCGCGATTTTAATGCGCATCGTTTGTTGCGAGCCATTGCCAATAACACCTTACTTAGCAAGTTACAACAAACAGAAGAAGGTCGGCTATCAGAACAAATGCACCCGCTTGAAGAGCTGCTAAAAGCCTATCAAGAGTTTCCGAATATCATCGAGAATACCGAAAACTTAATAGCACAATGTACTATTGAGTTCGACTTTGGGGAAAGTAGAATATCTCAAAACCAACAGGTATTCGGAGCATCAAAAGAAAGTGATTTTAAGTATTTAAAACAACTTTGCGATACAGGATTGCCCAAACGCTATTCTGTCATTACAGAAGCGGTTAAAAAGCGTTTAGCAGTAGAATTGAAAACCATACTGGAAATGGATTTTGTGTCTTATTTTCTCATCAACCATGAAATCGTTAGTTATGCGAACTCTAAAGGCTATTTGCATGTAGGGCGGGGTAGTGGAGCAAATAGTATTGTGGCTTATATTATCGGAATAACCGATGTGGATCCTATAGAGTTAGACTTGTATTTTGAACGATTTATCAATCCGTATCGCGCCTCTCCCCCCGATTTTGATATCGATTTTAGCTGGAAAGATAGGGATGATGTTACTGCTTTTATATTCCGCAGGTTTAAAAATACCGCTTTACTAGCGACCTATAATACCTTTAAATATAGAGCCGTTATCCGAGAATTAGGTAAGGTATTTGGGCTTCCAAAAGAGGAAATAGACCAACTGTGTAAAGGACATTTTTCTATGGATGGTATCGATGAGATGAGTAAACTGGTATTGAAGTATAGTGCTTTAATTAAAGGTTTTCCTAATTATTTAAGTGTTCATTCCGCAGGGATTTTAATTTTAGAAAAACCTATTCACCATTATTCTGCAACCGATCTACCACCGAAAGGTTTTCCAACGGTTCAATTCGATATGATTATTGCTGAAGATGCCGGTATTTTTAAGTTTGATATTTTAGGGCAGCGTGGTTTGGCTAAAATTAAAGAAGCGATAGACATCATTAAAGAAAACAGACCTAACGAACCTGAAATTGATATTACTCAAATAGAAAAATTTAAGAACGACGAGACTATAAATACATTGCTCAGTAAAGGAAGAGCTATTGGGGCGTATTATGTAGAATCGCCCGCTATGCGAGGGCTTATGTGCAAACTTAAAGTGAATGATTATTTAGGCTTGGTAGCAGCTAGTTCGGTTATTCGGCCTGGTGTTTCTAGTTCAGGAATGAAAAATGAATATATCCGTAGGCACCGAGAACCTGAAAGGCGACAACAAGCGAACCCCATTTTAGCACAAATTATGCCTGAAACCTATGGTATTATGGTTTATCAAGAAGACGTGCTCAAAGTTGCCAACCAGTTTGCAGGCTTAGATTTAGGCGAAGCCGATGTATTGCGCAGAGGTATGAGTGGTAAATTCAGATCTAGAGAAGAATTTAAACGCGTAGAAGAAAAATTTATCGTCAATTGTCGTGAAAAAGGGTATTCTGACACCTTAATTTTTGAAGTATGGGATCAGATTGCCAGTTTTGCAGGCTATGCCTTTGCCAAGGGTCATTCCGCTTCTTACGCCGTAGAGAGTTACCAAAGTATGTTTTTAAAATGTTATTATCCCTTAGAGTTTATGGTAGCCGTATTAAATAATGGCGGTGGGTTTTATAGTGCAGAACATTATATCCACGAAGCTCGGATGTGGGGTGGAAACATTCATTCGCCCTGTATCAATCAAAGTGACCATCACAACACCATCAAAGGAACAGATATTTACTTAGGTTTTGGCTACCTAAAAAACGTGGAAAATTTAGTGGTGAAACGTATTTTAACAGAACGTCAGTTGTATGGTATGTTTAAAAACTTTGATGATTTTATAGATCGGGTGGTTATTAGTATAGAACAACTATCTATCTTCATTAGAATAGGAGCATTTAGCTTTACAGGCTTAGAAAAAAACGAACTACATTGGCAAGCCATATTTAAGATCAATGCCTTAAAAAAACGAAGTGGCAATCCAACCCTATTTCAACCAAAACACAAAAATTTTGAATTGCCTAAATTAAGCCATAACTGGCTAGAAGATGCTTACGACCAGATGGAATTACTAGGCTTTCCGCTCTATAGTTATTTTGATTTAATTTCTGAACCAGTAGCAAGTACCACCAAAGCAAAGGATATGCCTTTATACCAAAATAAAGAAATATGCTTGTATGGTATTTTAGTAAACACCCGATTTAATACAACTAAAAACAATCAAAATATGCGTTTTAGTACGTTTATAGACCAAGAAGGCGATTACTTCGATGTGGTACATTTTACCAAAGTGGTCGATAAATATCCTATACATGGTATTGGCGTGTATGCCTGTTATGGCAGGGTAACTGAAGAGTTTGAACATTTTAGCTTAGATGCTATTTGGACTAAAAAAATAGCCTTAAAAGCAGATCCTAGAGCTTCGGATACGCCTAGTTTTGATAGTTTAAAAAAAATGAACTAGACCTTATCGCTTCTTTAAAAAAGGACCAGTTTATATTAAAAATTATAAAAATAGTCACCACCTCCCTTACAATGGATGGCAGTGATGCTATTAGATTCCACATGATGGGTAAGGGTTTATTTTCTTCTTAAAAAAATTTGGATTCCGATATTTAGCCCAAAAGAATGTTGGTATATGGTATTTCCACCTCCTATTAAGCCATTGTATTTTGCGGTCACTTCAAGCGCTACCTGATCCGATACATAAATGCCATAGCCCGGTCCCAAGCCAAAAGCGAAGCCATTCGTAGAATTTCCACCGCGCACATTAGACCCGGCGATGCCTCCATTAATTTCAGTAAAGAAAACGCCATGTTTTGGAAAGTCTGTTTGATCATAATCAGAAGCACGTACATAGTATCTTAAAAAGCCTTGTAGACCATACATAATGGTTTCAGCCGACTGACCGTTGGTTTCAGGAGATTTAATATATCCAAAATTTATTACTGTACCTATTAAGAAATTATCGGTTAAAAAGTAACCAGCTTTTGGACTAAGGCCTAAGTTAAATCCAGCCCCATCATTTAAGCCAAAATTAACACCAAATAAGCCACTGCTTCCGGTTGTGGTAATCCCACTACCAATATCTGCTCCCAAGATATAGTTGCCTTTTTCGGCTTGCCCCTGTAGGGTTAGATTCGTAAAAATCACGAGGGCTAAAAGGCTTAAAAATTTAGGTAGGGTAAAAATAGCTAGCGCAGGTCTAAAAGCCTTACTTTGAGAAGACCTCTCTACATTATTTTTTAAATTATGCGTGCGGCTTATTTTCATGATTGTAGGGTTTAGCTATTCTTGTGCAATTTAAAAATTTTAATATAGAACATGTACTATATTCTTTGTTAAAATGTAGTTGCAAATTAAAAATTAGAAACATTTTTGCCTGATGTATTTTTAGTACTCCTTTAATTGGTCTGGGAATTTTTTATGGTCATATTCTTATGTCCTTAGTTGATTTTAAGAATACTGTTTATTTGGATAAAGGCTGTTTTAGAGACATACATAGCGAGTTTACTTCCACTTTTTTGCTAGTTATCGAGTATGATAAAGCAATAGCACGTCCAAAAAATACATAACTTCAAGAAACAAGAGAATTTTTAGATCACCCAGAACATCCATAAAAATTTCTTCAGGAATCATACATTAAAAATCCCCATATAACTAATTATATAGTGTGTTTAAGGATTTATGTAGCATCTCGACTGGATTCGCTTCGCGCGTCCAGCAAAGCTCCGCTTTGAGAATAATACAAACGAAAAAACGCTCAAGCAAGCTTGGCGTTTTCTTTTATCGTACTATTCATTCGTGACCTCGACTGGATTCGCTTCGCGCGTCCAGCAAAGCTCCGCTTTGAGAATAATACAAACGAAAAAACGCTCAAGCAAGCTTGGCGTTTTCTCTTATCGTACTATTCATTCGTGACCTCGACTGGATTCGCTTCGCGCGTCCAGCAAAGCTCCGCTTTGAGAATAATACAAACGAAAAAACGCTCAAGCAAGCTTGGCGTTTTCTCTTATCGTACTATTCATTCGTGACCTCGACTGGATTCAAACCCAGTACCGCAAACCTTAATAAACAAAGGCATTTGCTAATTTCTTAATTATGAGGTAGCCTGATAGCTACCACAGGGATTGATTTTAATTATGTTTGTTAGATTTTCAATCTTAATGTAAAGATAAAAAAATCAAACGAAAACAAACGTATAAAAACGGCTAAGCCTATATTTTTATTAATTATTGTGGGTTGGCTAAAAATACTGGTTGTGGTAATGCAGCGTCTGTCCGATAGGCAGGTGCGGAATGGACATAACTAGTATTGCGCGGAACTGGAAGCTCTTGCTATTGAGTGAATGTAGCTTTTGCGGAATGAAGGAATGAGTATGTGCTGGAAGTGTGGAAATAATGCGGATTATATACTAATAACCCGCATTTTATTTATGATCTTACAATTTCAACAAATCTATCAAAATCATTTTTAGCTAGAATCTTGTTCAGAGTGGCTATAAATTTATTTAACTCTCGCTCAATTATCAAGTTGTAATCTGCCGTCTGATTCTTAAAATCCTTCGGAAGATGATTTGATATAGCATAATCAATACCCGTAAGTGTTGTAGGGAAATCTAAAAGTATTAATTTACCATTTATTACTTTAGCATCAACATAAACATTACGAGGTCTGCCATTAGCACTAAAAGATAGTTTGTCTACACCAATATCATTTTGGATTTTTTTAAAAGCTAAATTTAAATCATTCGGTAATTTATGTGGAACGATTATCCTTAGTTTACAATCTGAATAGTTAGTCTCATGATAAATAAAACCATTATTTTTCACGTAATGTTCACACACATACTTTACAAAATTCTCATAATAAGCGTAAGCTAAAGTACTAGACGGAAAAAAATTAAGTTCTGTGTTGCTTGCATTTAGAAACATCTGTCTAATTCCATCGATTTTATCAGCAAGCGTTTTACTGTTGTACATAGCCAAAGTAATACCTCCTAAATCTGATGGTACTTTTACTGATTCTTCAATCAAAAAAGCACATTTCTCCAAACCTAAGCGTCCAGTAAACAATCCTAACTCAAATAAAACATTGTCACGCGCAGAGAGCTTTTCTTCTCCTCTATATTCTAACTTGTCATCTGGTGTTCCTATTAGGATTCCAAAATCAAATTTTAAAGTAGCCGTAAGTAAATCGGATAAAAAATTATTGTTAATCTTAAATATAGACTTATCCCATATAGATTCATTCCATATGATAACATCAAAATCTTTTTCTAATATTGATTTAACAATTTTGGCAGTACCTAACTCTTCACTTGAACTACCGATAAATATTCTTTTTTTCATGTTATAAAAACCTTGTTATTGCGTTATTATCTACCAAGTCCTTCTTAATAGTATTTAGTTCATTTAATAGCATTAACAATTGACCATATTTTTCAGGTTTATCCCTAAAAATATACTCAGTACCATCAATTGATTTTATATTATTACGATAAAAATCATCTGCGATAATTTTACCTAACTCTACTTGCAAAACATAAACAAGCTCATAATACGGTTTGTTGTAGTATGAAATAGAATCTATGTTGTAGCATATTGATGAAATATCGAAACTATTAATTTTGATTTTGATATCTGAATCAGCTTTTATAGTCTTCAAAAACCTAATCATTTTCTTTAAACGTCCGTTGACGATCTTATCTTTATCATTCAGCATTTTTATTTTTAAAAATGGGTAATCCACGGGTAATCTTACATCTTTATTTTTGTCATAAATACAAATGCCTTTATCAGTTTTATCACCTGATTTTGATGAATTTACAGACCTATACCAAGATGCAGTTACAACATCAACTTTACGTTTAGGGTTTGTTAGATTGACCTCTATAGATTTATCCTTCGAAATATCTACATCATTATACATAGCGTCAAGTACGTTTTCGGCTTCTAATCGCATAGTTCGTAGATCTTGATCAGCATCACCAGTGTAAATTGAACCTTCAATTACTTCTAATAATGCCCATCGTTGCGTTTCAGTAAGATTTGATTTTCGATATTCCTCTGTAAATTCAGTTCTTAAATCGTGACCATAAAATTTATTACATAATTGCACAAGATCTATATCACTATAGCCCTTTATATGAGTATTACTCATAACCGATCCTTGATACTCATAATCCAACTTTGGATTATTGTTTTTAAGATGTGTTTTGACTTTATCGCCTGCAACAATAGTATTCTGTGTATAAGCTGGTTCAACTCCTTGCATTGAACGTTTCACATACTCCATAACTTTAGATCCAGATAAGGCTTTTAACTCGGTGCGAAGTGATTCATTTAAAAGTGTTGTTTCATCAATCGCTTCTGGGTTATATCTAGATTTAACCCTATTTACTAACTCTTCATAATTCTTAGCCATAGTCTCTATCCTTTTGATTTTTTAGGGTCATTAGCTCTTGGATAAGTTCTCTCTTCTTGAAAACCACCGCCATTTTTGTGAATTTTGAGGCTACCTCCACCTTGATTTTGAATAAATTCTTTTGCCGCCTTTATAGCCTCTGGCTTGTTAGCATCAATCACTTTAGAGGCTCGCCGCGCATTCTCTTTCTTAAGTTTGTACACACCGTCATCGTGTACTAAATGAAAATTTTCCATCTTATTTTGCATTAAAAAATGGCAAACGTTTACAGACGTTATACCTAAACCGTGAAAGGGAATTGCAATATTTTGTAGAGAGAAATTAAGACACTATATTTGCGCCACAAAATATGGGGTAGTATCCTTTACATTATACTACTCACTTTCTATTTTAAAAGTCCTTCCGGTCGAATGTTGGGACTTTTTTTATGCTTATAAATTTGGCAACCATTGTTCCAAACTGTTAAGGCTTTCTTAAATTGACAAGCTGTCATTACGAATCTCTAATTCTCATCACTTTTTAGTTAAACTACATTTTTATATCGATGAACGCATTTATAAACTACTGACACGACTGACATTAGGCTGCATCATTATTTCCGTACATAGAATTATTTTGCACATTCGTTTCTTGGTGACGCCATTCTTGCTTACCTGATTTAAGAATTTTAATACCAGTAAATCCTAAACTATTGCGCTCATCATCTATAGGATAATTGCTGATTAGAATACCATAATTATAGGGATGCTTTTTAAAGAAGATGTTTCCGAAATCATCTTCAAGATTACAACTCCAGTTGCGATATACACGATTACTTGCTTGGTTATAACCAGAAGCAATACGCACAGTAACACCCTTTTGTTTGAAACGTGTTCCTTTTGTAGAAACATTGTAAAAAGTTGACTCAAAATAATCTAGTAAACGGTGATATGCATCATCATCAATAAATGATAAACTTTCTCTTCCAGATTCACTCAACAGCTCATTGTAATTAAGGGCTTCAATATGTTCAATAGGTGTAAATGCTCCTTCAGACTGAGTTTTTACAAACTTTGTATGCGTGCTCAACCCTCTAACATTACTATTGAATAAATCGTTACGCCAGTCTTCGTTTGCAAAAATCTCCCAATCTTGTTCAAACTGTGCATAGTGTTCTAATAGACTTCTGCTGGCCATCAGTTTAAAATCACGATTTTTATGATAACCACAAAAACGACCTGTAATACCTTGCGCACCGTTTGCTAGCTGTCTATCTCTTGGCTCAATACCGAAACGCACTTTTTCTTTAATTATACCTAAATCTTTACCAGCTGTAAGTGCTTGAACAATTATAAGTACTACTCGTTGTCCTCTTTTTAGAATTAAATCTGAAATCTCCTTAATCCCTTCATTAATACTAAAATCACAAGCTAAATCTGAACCGATTACGATAGTGGTACATTGCTTCTTATACTGGTCTTTCAGTAATCTTCTTAGCTCAATTGCTCTTGTAGTATTAGATTCTCTAATGATACCCAACCCATTCTCAAAAGTATTTAAATGGTTTACATACTCTTGGGTCTTTGGATGCACTGTATAATGTACTTCTCCATCTACATCTTGTGTTTGTACTGGTCTAAACCCTTCTGGAATATCTTCAATAATATCATCAGCAAGCATTTCAGAAATACCATAATATTCTGGTGGTCGAACTCCAACTATTACATCTACATCTGTTGCTCCTGTAAATTGAGCATCCAAAATATCATAAGGTGTTGCACTTACCGCAAGTAATTTGATATCTGGCATTCGGTAACGTAGTTCAGCAAAGAATGCTAACTCAAATGAAGATTCTACACCAGAACCATATTGGTCCTCGTCACGAACTATTAATTGCACATTATATTCGTTTACCACTTTATGTGGATTTGGATGATTAAAGAAATCACTCATCTTCATCACTTTTAAAACAGATGGTTTCATATCGCCTGTTACAGAATCATAGTATTCACGCTGTAAAACACGACAGTTTTGATCGTACAAATCTGTATCTCGCATACTAGTAACAAAAAGGATAGATTCGTATTCCTTAATTAGACCTATTGCAGGTAAAATATAATTACATAAGAAGTATATTGTTCCAGACTTACCACTTTGCATAGATGCTACAAATGCCATATTCTGATTGCCTTCTTTTAAAGACAAACCAATACGAAGTGCATTAATAATTTGATTAGGGAACATTCCGGTTCTTTTCGAATTGTTTAATGTGTCTACTATATTCTCTTCTAGAGATTGTGGTGCGTCTAATTGCTGAAGAAGAGTTTCTATCTCAGCGTCCCAAAAGTTTTGATATGCAGTCATACGAACAGTATTTAAGATTAATACTGCAATACTACGACCTTACTATGCGAAGTAACTGCATAGTTTATAAGTGTAATCTGCTATAAGTTAATTGGCTTGATTAAAGTTTTCTACTATTTTGAAAATCACATCTGCTTGTTGTTCCGTAAACACGCCATCTATACCCATACTGTGATAGTTCTTAAATGGTGAGTCATATAGTTTACTAGGTTCAATCTTACCATTAGTAGTCAGGAATTTTTTAATAGTATCAAGAAACTGTATTTGTACAGCGTTTAATTGATAATCATTGGTGAATTTTGCAAAAGCAGCATCTACTTTCTCAGGACTTAATCCCATTAATGATATGATAAATTTAACTAGACTAAACTGTGAACCTAATTCCTTTTCAATAGCTTCTTTATCTATTCCTCCTTTGAATAGGATATCCTCTAAGACTTGTAGCTCTTCTTTTGTAATCCTTTCACCTTTTCTAATTCTTGCGATGGTGATATGGTTTTCATTTGCACGAATTAATTGTTCTAGACGATGTATGTTGTTTTGAAAGGGTGATCCATATTCAGGTGTTTCTGTGTCTGAATATCTATTTGTTTTTATTTTATCCTCAATAATATAGTCTGCGAAATCTGTAGTTACATAACGTTGATCCTCTGGATCTATATATTTTACGAGCTCACGAACACCTTTTCTTAGTTTCTCAAGATGAACAATGCCTTGTACCTTCCAGAAATCCTCTTCCAAGGGTAATTTTATTAATGCTTCTTTAGACTTGACAGCTGGTATAGTCGTTTTCTTTAATAGCTTTTTTGATGTCCCTACTACTTTCGTAATAGGTATCATAAAGCTATTGATATACTCTTCACTATTTGGTGTTTCTAATCGTTTCGTTATTAGCGTGAAAAGTAATTTATCATAATATCTCGCTAAGTCTGTATCTCCTTTTTGTGGTTTAACTAAAGGTGCTAATTCATCTTCTATACGCTTTACATCACGCTTGGATAAATGGTTCCAGATCTCACGATTATCATTACCAAATTCGTGAACAATTTCTAGTTTCATTTTTACATCAAATCGCTCTAAATCTAGTGTTGCAATATCTTTATGTAAACCATCTAACAACTCAGTTCTAAAACTTTGTAGTGAATCATCGTCTATAAACTGATTGCTCTTTAAATATTCTGCAAGTCGTAATCGTAAACCAAATAAAATCTCCGTTAAACTCTTTTGTGAGCTTGTTTCAATACCTTCTGGATTCTCATTAAAAAATTCAAAATTCCCACATAAGTCAAAAATCAAAAAATGTGTTTTGTCTTGACCTGCTTCAAACAAATCTGGACGTAATCTAGAACCACGACCAATCATTTGCCAGAACTTGGAATACGATTTTACGGGCTTATAAAACACCAGATTAACACAACTAGGTGCATCAATCCCTGTGTCCATCATATCTACTGAAATAGCTATTTGTGGTAAACGTTCTTTTTCTTCGTCACAAAAACGATTTATAAACTCTTTGGCTTTGGGCTCATTATGGGTTATTACTTTTACATAATCATTACCAAATTGTTCTTTATCGAGCTCCATAAATGTATCTTTAAGAAACTGTGCGTGCTTTTGGTTTTTAGCAAAAATTATGGACTTACCTAATTCGTCACCACCACGTTTTTTAATACCGTGTTCTAGCACATATTGCAAGGTCTTTATAGCCGTAGGCTTGTTAAACAACCAACTGTTTAATTCTGAAGAAGCTATCCACTCGTTACCTGTTGCTTCTTCACCATCTAATATTTCTTCTTCAAATTCTTCCTTTTCTTCATCAGACAACTCATCGTATTTAATCCCTTCACGAAGAAATTTAGTAGGAATTTCAATAGTGTGATACGGTGATAAATGTTTATTATCTACTGCTTCTTGAAAGGTATATGCATCTGTAGGTGATTTATCTGCTAAACCAAATATGTGATAGGTGTTTTTATCTATACTATTTTTTGGTGTTGCAGTAAGTCCTAAGAATAAGGCATCGAAATACTCAAATATGGCTTGGTATTTTTTATAGATAGAACGGTGTGCCTCATCAATTATAATTAAGTCGAAATGCCCAACGCCGTAAAAACGAGCTTCTTCATCTCGACTACGATCTATTAAACCCATCATTGTTTGATAGGTGGAAAACGCAAAGCGCGCGTCTGGATTGTCTTTTTCTTCTAAAAGATTGACACTAGTATGCTCTGGTAAATGCTTTACAAAGTTTCGTTTTGCTTGATCTACTAAACTGGTTCTGTCTGCTAAAAACAGAATACGCTTTGCCCAATTACATTCTAGCATTAATTTTGAAAATGCAATAGATGTTCTTGTTTTACCTGTTCCTGTAGCTAATACTAAAAGTGCACCACGATTAGTTCCTATTAATTTACCATCACTTTTATCATTACCTGCAAAATGTTCTGCAATACTTTTTATGGCACGCATTTGATACGAACGTCCTGAAATCTCTGTATCTATAGGTGTAGTGCGAATATCCATGCGGTGTGTACGACGAAACATTGCAGTCTGTAGTTCTGCTTTTGTGTAAAAACCGTGAACTCGACGTGATTGTTTATAAAACTGATCGTCCCACAAGAAAATTTCATAACCATTACTGTAATACATTACTGGTCGACGACCATGCATTTTTTCTAAACTATCAGCATACAGTTGTGCTTGATTTTCACCTTTACTCGCACTTTCCAAGGTTCGTTTTGCTTCTACTAGTGCTAATGGTAAACCATCATCATCCCATAGCACATAATCTACATATCCAGTTTCGGATTTATTTGTAGACTTTGGCATGAACTGCACTTTGTACTCCTTATCGTTAACTCCTTTTAAATCCCAACCCGCTTCACGAAGTGCAACATCTATCAAATATTTACGCGTCTCCGCTTCGTTACGTGGATGGTTAACTTCATCTTCAATATTAGCTTCAACTTTATTCGCTTCTATTTGT
Organism: Cellulophaga sp. Hel_I_12; assembly: GCF_000799565.1. Lineage (NCBI taxonomy): Bacteria > Pseudomonadati > Bacteroidota > Flavobacteriia > Flavobacteriales > Flavobacteriaceae > Cellulophaga > Cellulophaga sp. Hel_I_12. Next base: position 1,379,027 of record NZ_JUHB01000001.1, on the reverse strand, counting down.
GCTTGTAATGCTTCTATTTGCTTTTTAAATAGCTCATTTTCATCAGCTAGTTGCTGTCTTTCGGCTTCTTTGGTTTTTAGTTGCTCTTGATACGTGTCTAGTTCTTTATCAAGTTGCTCTTGAAGTTGTTTTATTTGTTTACGTGAAAGTGTACTGCCACCTTCTTTAGGAATATAATCAAAGTCGAAAATTCCTATTTCACTTACTGGCTCTTTTGCATATGATTTGATAAACCACTTGCCAAAATAGAAGAGTGCCTCTATAGCCTTGTGTGAATCTATATCATTTACGGGTTTGTTGTGTGCTGCTAAGTTTCCTGCATTCTTAATAATGAATAATTCATTATATAATTTATGATTGAATTGTTCTTTAAATTCGGGCTGTACTAATAAGTTATGTAAGGTTGTGTTATATTGTTGTTCAAGGTCTTCGTCATTCGCATACATCCAATTTATAGCTTCTTCTAACGCCATACGACTATACACTAGTGATGTACGAGGGTCTGTAATAACCAACTGTTCTGCCTTAACTGCTCTATCGTGAAAGGTGGCAAACTCGTTTTTAAGAAACTGGAAATTTGAATTCATACTTCTAATATACTAATGTGTTCGGAAAGTATTCCATTTTGTTTTTAAAATACCTGCTAATACTACTTCATAAAAATACAATTCATAGTCATTTAATACTGGATATAGTGCCACCTTAAAATTTCTCAAAAGCTCCTTTTTAGGCTCTAGAATACTATTACTAGAACTTGCTCTAGTAAGTTCTTTATTTTCGTTTTTTGCCATTAAATAAGCAAGGGTTGACTCATTATGCAATTTACCAAAACCGTGCTGTCTCAGTCTTCTATATACAGTTCTACTAATACCAACATATACTGGTGTTACTTTACCATCTATCTCCTCTCCAAAAACATACAAGCCTTTAAATTCATTCAAAGATTTTGACTTTCCTGATTTTATATTTGCAACATATCCCATGGCATTATATACTTTTTTGTCGCGTACTACAGAATACTCCGGTTGAACACCACAAGTTTTATGTAACTCATAATACAAATCATTAATGCCTGGACAATTATTGAAGTTTAACTTTTCAATACTATCACTTGCAATTAGCATTGCTTTATCTAACAAAGAATTTAAGTTACTAGGATATGTTTCTTTCCGGTAATTCATTTTTCCATTTTGGCTCTTTCCACTTTTTTGATTGTTTTACCCATCAACTCATTAAATCTTTCCCAGCTTTTTCTTGATTGCTTTTTAATATTATCACCTCCATTAAACGCCTGGAAAGACACATTAGCCTTTTCTACATAACTTAGGTAGTTTCCCCAATCGTAGCGTGTTGTTTTGGTCTTACCATTATAAATCTGTCTTCTTTTAGCACCTTTGTAAGTAAAACGCTTGAATAATGAACTTTTATGAATTTTATCGTCTGTAGTATCTGCATTTATAGTTAAAGAGGTTGCTCTTTTAAAAGCTCGTTTCATAGAACGATTAAATTTTGAATAGCCAGCAGTTTTTATCAAAGCACGCTGACCATCATACTCAAACCCTAAATATTCTAGTGTTTTATTTTTTTCTTCACCCGTATTTTCATCAACTTCAATTCCCTTAAACTGTCCTGCTGCTTGATGAAAATGATATACCTTTGTTTTATCAGCTTGTATTTCTAATTTTGCTTTATCCTCGACTAAAGATCGTATTCGCCTAATAGCTTCCTCTTCATGTTCTCTTGGCACGACAATGATTAAATCATCACTATAACGCTGATAAAATCCTTTTACGCTATCGCTATCTATAAAATCTTGAACTTCTTGATCAAAATCTAACATATAAATATTAGCCAATGTTGCACTAAGTGCTGTTCCTTGGGGTATCCCTTTTGTTTCAGTAGTTTTTGAAATTAAATGCAAACTGTTTTTTAAAAACTCAGGTTTCTCACAGTATGCTATAGCGTTGTTATCTTTTAAAAACTTCTTATGTTTAATTGGTTTTTGTTTAACTCTCGTTTTATTAGGATTGTTTTCCGTTTTTGTTTTTACCCAAATGCGGTCTTTATAATTTCTAAACAGCAAATTCTCGTTTACATATCTCATATCGATTAAAGATTTGTAAACTCTAAAATGATCTTTAGGAAGTGTTGTTGAGCCATCCCAAACTTCTGCCCATTTTTGTTTGAGAATTTTGTGATCTAAGCTGTCAAAGAATTTAGTAACATCAGCGACAATAACAGTTAGCTCTTTGTACTGATTATCTTTTATAAATTGAAATGTTTCCAAAGCAAAATCTATATTGCATTTGTTCTTGTTCTTCTTTCCTTCAATTTCAAGCTTTCGATACGCTACAATGGACTTATCGAAACTTTTTGTTTTAAGTAACTCTTTATATTTTTCGGAAAGTAGGTAACTGTAATAGGAATAAATTTGAGCATCAAAATGACTAGCAAAATATATTTCTCTTGCTTTAGGTCTTATTGCTTTAATTCTTGTGCGTTTCTTACTTTTATTTAATAAGCCTTCTGTGTTTGCTCTAAATTTTCTTTGGTAAATAGTACGGTGTAGAAAAGGAAGAAAACTGTGTTTTTCAATTTTGGTGTCATCCATAATATAGCCTTCCAATTTAGCGATGTCTTTACGCTCTAATGGAAAACCTATATGTGGATATTTTTTAAATTTTATCCAAGGATGCTCTTCTTTTTTCTTCATAATAAAAATAAGGGTCGAGATTCGCTAGTAGCAGGCTTATGATTGAACAATGCTCTGTCGGTAGTTTCACCAGAAATTCGGCTATAATACCGCTACACTTTTCAGGTATAATAATTGCTTATATTGCGATAGAGGTCATTAAAATAACATATCAACCCATGAACAACATTAAACTAAACAACTTAACAAGCGCATTTCTGGCTGTTTTATCAATTGTAGCAGAAATAAATCTAACTTCTCTTGACATTGGTATTTAGTACTCACTTGACGTATATCTCAAATGATAATAATTGTGCGAAACGTTCTTCTCGGCCACTCGACCCTATTTTGTTAAATTATATTCTTTTTTTTAATTTTATTATTATAATTATTGTTTTTATTAATGAAATTGCAGCGTCCAGCTTCCTCGCAATGACGAGCTATTAAGCCAACTCCCCTTTAAACGCCTTTTGTAACAAGCAATTAAATAAATCTTCACTTTCTTGTAGCTCTTGTTTAGCTAACTCTTTTTGTTGTTCGATTAAGTCTATTTTTTCTGCGAATTGGTTTTGAAGATTAATAGGTGGTGCAATGAATGGAAACTTTTTAAAGCTTGCCATTGGTGGAAAATTAGGTATTCCTGCTCCTCTATTAGCTCCAAAATATTTATCTCTAAAATTCTGTTGGGTAAAATGAAAGACAAAAAAGTCTTTTCTCATTTTTTGTTCATCTAATGTTACTTTTAGTAAAGCTTGATTGATAATACCTTTTTTGGCATCTTTAGGTATAATTGCTAGTTTACCTAAATATACACCTGAACAACTTATAATTATATCACCAGGTTTAACTTCAAATCCTTTCAGTCTTTCAAAATTTTTATCATCAATATAATATCTCTCAAAATTGAAATCATTGTTTAAAGCGTGGTATTGCTCGTACACTAAATAACCTTGTTTTACAAAAATTTCTTTCTTTAGAGCGCCACCAAAAGGGCCTCTTTTTATTGAACCTTTTACATTAACTACTAATCCTTCTATTGTCTTTGTTTTCCAATTCTTTGGATTATTCACAACATCCCCAAACATATCCAAAAAGATTGATTGCTCTAACAAATCGTATTCTTTGAGTAGTTGCATAGTTTTATCCCGTAAGAGTGAAGCATCGTCTAGAATGCTGGCGATGAGTTGTTGAGAGTTTAAGGATGGTAGTGGGATTTTGAATCTACCTACTTGCTTTGGATCTGCTCTCAACAAACTCCCTCCAACACCCTTAACTGTATTCATGAACATTGAATGAAAAGGGTTAGATAAAAGGAAATATCTCAAGAAGTCAGGATAGATTTTATCACTTCTAAAAACTATCCATTCTCCAGAGCCAATTTGCTTCAGTTTATCAGATTTAGGCACTACCCAACATCTTCTAATATGAGGAACTATTCTGCTTAGTATTACATCATTATATTCAAGAATTTTCTTGCTTGAACCTATTTCTGCACCCGTGATTATCTCAGGATACCCATTATCAAAAGCTCTTATGCTGTATAATTCAAATGTCTCATCTTTAAACTTTTTCGGATTTAGACTTTTAGTCTTTTTGGCGTAAAGGCTAGCTAATTCAATTTCATCAATCATACTAATGCTTTTCTAGTTTTAAGATTAATGAATCTCTTTCCTTATTCAAAGTCTTGATTCGATTTAATATTTCCGAAGGTGCATCATATTCCACTTCTTCATATATAATTTCTTTGTAACGATTAATAGATAAATCCCAATCATTATCTTTTATTTCTTTATATGGTACTAAGAAGGATTGCTCTGTCCTTGCTCTTTTTTCTTGGTTACGTTTTGGGTAACGTGCTAAAATATCTGGTAAATTAAATTTGCTATGTAAATTTTCTTTACCTGCACTGGCTTCTTGAGCAAAAGCATCACCAAAAGAAAAGGCTTCAAATACTTCTGGTTCTACCAATAGGTCCCGTTTATCGTCTAGAGATTTACCATCTGCCAGCATATCATAAAACCACACCTTATCTGTACCACCATTATCGGTCTTTGTAAAAATAATTATAGCGGTACTAACTCCAGAATATGGTTTAAATACACCACTGGGTAATGAGATAACCGCTTCCAACTTATGGTTTTTTACAATTTCTGAGCGTATGCTTTTAAAAGCTTTTCCTGCTCCAAACAGAACCCCATCTGGTACAATTACTGCTGCACGCCCTCCTTTCTTCAATTGGCGAAGCATTAAAGCTAAAAACAGTAATTCTGTTTTTGTAGTATCGGTGACATTTCGCAGTCCTGGTGCGATACTTTCTTTATCTATAGTCCCTTTAAATGGTGGGTTTGCTAATACTAAAGTATAGGCATCGCTAACCGTATTGTCTTTGCTTACTGCATCTACATCTACAATGTTAGGTTCTTCTACACCGTGTAAAAAGAGGTTCATTGAGGCAATACGCAACATGGTAGCATCAAACTCGGTACCGTTAAACATATGTTTGTTTATGTGGTCTTTACGCTTGTCTAGCTCTGTAACACTATAATGCTTGTCTATATACTCTTTGGATGCTACTAGAAAACCAGCTGTGCCTACTGAAGGATCACATATGGTATCTTCAAGTGTAGGTTGCATCATTTCTGTCATTAACTTAATAATGTGTCTTGGTGTTCTAAACTGACCAGATGTACCACCACCTTCTAGTTTAGATAATAAGTACTCGTAGATATCTCCTTTTATATCTTGTTTTGACATGTCAACACGCTCTAGTTTTTCGATTACTAGGTCTAATGTTGCCGCTTTATTGATACTAAAAGAGGCATCTTTCATATAGGTGCTAAACAAACTTTTCTCGCTACCTAAACTGCGAATGAATGGGAAAATACCATCAACAGAATTATTGAAAATGTTGTGACGTGCTTGTACATCCATTTCTTTTAAATTCTTCCAACGAAAGTTTTGCTGGTCTTTACCAAAAATAGGACTAAAGTCTTTGTTTAGTCGTTTTGCCATACGCTCGTTACGTGTTTCGGTTTCGTCTAAATCTTTGATGAAGATTAGGTAGGTTAACTGCTCAACAATTGTGATGGTGTTTGATATTCCGCCTGTCCAGAAGGTGTTCCAGATTTGGTCTATTTGTGATTTTAGTTGTCCTGTGATCATATATCGTTATAAATAATTTTTATAATTAGTTTCAACAAATTCCGGAAGCCACTCCAAAATTTCAATAAGTAAAAATTTGTTTGATGAAAAAGGTGCTTTTAAAACCTCATTATCATCGAGATGAGAATATCTATTGGTAGATTCTTTTAGTTTTCTAAAGGCTGATTTTATATCTTGAGGTATTGCTTTATTTAGTTTATTTCCATTTGTTTCTCTGTCTTCCATAAAACGCGTACACCATTCATGATTTGGCTTTCCATCATCTTTAAATAATCCATTTGGGATACATGGAATCGGATCGTTTAATCCCATATAAATTGCTTCAAGTAAATCTCTTTGAACATTAATGTTTTTTTTGCGAAAGTCTTTTGCCTCATACGCATTAATAATTTCTATTAATAAATGTTCATGTACTTTATTTATTATCCCTTTATCAAAAGCTAAAAATGATTCTTCGAATTTTATTCTTGACGTACGGTATTCTGATTTTGTGACTTCTTCAATGATGTGCTGAAACATTTTATCTCTATCCTTATCGTTTTTCTCGAATATATTCACATTATCCTCTAAAGCTTCAAAACGTTCCATAAAACCTGTGTTAACACAATAGGGGATGTGTTTACTTATTTGCGTTGAATAGTTGTCAATATCTTTCATAGCACGAACTACAAAATTATCTTTTTCAGTTTCCTGGTCAGCCTCAATTTTACCTTTTCCATCTAGAATAACAAACTCGATAGACTGATCATTTTTTAAAAGTTCAAAACCTGTTTCCCAATCCAGTTTATATTCTACTTTAATATTACTATTTCGTGATACACCAGATAGCGATTCGCAATAGTCCTTTTTATCATCTACTAATAGTACTTTTATTGGTTTAGACATATTAATTATTTTGGTAGGGATATTAAAAATTCTACGTTATGTGGCAATATTCCAAAGCCTTCATTTTTTATAAGTTCTACTTGTCCTTTGTGCTTTTTTAGTATTAAACCAATTAAAAAGCCACCAAAGCCACTACCTACATCTGATCGAATTGAGCTTCCTTTTGCCAAGAAATCTTGAATGGTAAATTCTGGTGGTAATGGTACTCCGTTATTACGAATTGACAGTTGAAATGAAATCGCATCTTTAGGCTTTATCTCCAACCATATTGTTGGCTTTTCCGAACTTTTCTGAAACCCATGCTTGTTTGCATTACTGATGAAATTGTGGATGAGGATCCTTAATTGCTTTCGGTCTGCCAAAAACTCTATTTCTTTACCTGTAACTTTAAACTGAATTTTTGTATATTCTGATGCAATGTTTTGCAAAAACTTTTTCAGCTCGATACTTTCCTTTGCAGGTTCTGAAATAGAAATGATTTTGATTGCCTGTTCTAGAATATAATCCATATCTGTAACCGCACGCTCCATTCTATCGAGTGTATTTTTAAGTGTATGAATTTTTATCTGTTCTGGTGTATCTGTATCAAAAACAGGTACAATTGTTTCAGTGTTCTCAATTGACTCTTTCGTCTTTGTTTTCTCTTTTAAAAACGATTTTAATGATGAGAAATCATTGCTCAATCCAGATAACGGTTGTTTGAGCGTGTGTTTAAGCGTTTTTATGAAATCTTGTTCCTTGTTAGTTATACCCTCACCATGAACTGCCTTTTCTGATTTTCTGAATTCTTTAAAGAGGATGTTCTTTTGCTCTTCCAAACTAGGAACCTGAATATTAATCTCCATTAAATCCCTAATATTCAATCTGGCAATTGTGGCTCCTTTGGAATAATATTCTACTTGTTTTGTAACATACGATTGTGTTAATTCTCTGGCTACATATTCATCTAAAACTTCATCTTCTTTAAATTTAAGCCAATACAAGTTTTGTCCCAATGCAAAGGACGTATCGTTTGGCAAAACCGATGCCTTGATTTTTTTATGAAATGCACTCAATACTACACCACCTCTTATTAAATGCTTATCTACATTTTGAATTTCGTCGTGATCAATACCGAGCATATTCTCTTTTGTTTCGAAATAGAGATCATTTTTGTCTATATCTCCCATTTTAATCAACTTATATTCCCCTCCTACATATAAACTATTTTTATTTCGGAACATTGCACCGTATTTTCGCTCTACTATTAGTTGCCCAATAGGATATAACTGATGGCCAGGCTTGACTTCTATATCATCAATATTAACTACATATCTCTTTGGGTTTAAATCGTAATGAAAGAGGTCTTGATAAGTTATAGTTCTGGAGATATCTCGAAGTGATTTTTTATTATTTATAGTTCTAACCATCTCTGACATATCCTCCTTTAATATATTTGAGGCATCTAAAAAGAATACTTTATTATCTCTATTGTTAAAATCAAAAATAAGCATGGATACATTAATAGCCGTATTTTCGAACATGCCGTTAGGAAATGAAATAACAGTTTCTAAAGCACCCGAGTTTATAATTTGCTCTCTAGCCTCCTTATTAAATGATGCTTGACTGCTTAAAACACCTGACGGTACAATTAGTATAGCTTTATCTAACTCGTAATGATTATTCTGTAATTTTGATAAAATATGATCAAACTCCCCTCTTGAATTTCTGGCCGCACTTCTACTAAATGGTGGAATAAAAATACCTGTAGTTGTTGTTTGGGACATCATGTAGGCAAAATTACCTTGGTCAATTAATTTTGAAATTATTCTGTTGATTTGATTGTCGTGCTCATACTCATTAAAAAAGTTTGGATTATACTTACTTTTAATTGAAAACGTAGCCCCTTTGTTATCGGCTGCAATTTTTAAAAGGAAATCATTGTATCCTTCAAAATAAGTTTCAATTAAATTATCATTATTTGCGAACCATTTAAAACCCGATAGGACTGTAATTAACCTATCATTTAATCTTAATGAATACTTACTAGACTGCTTAAAAAACCAATCACATAATTTGTACGCTACAAGTAGTTTTTCTCTTGGTTGACTGTTCCTATCAGCATAACTAAAATTTGGCTCTGACACTGAATTATAAGAAAACTTGTAATTATCTTCATGCAATAGTTCTTCAAGTGCTTGAATAAGTAAATTGATGCTGCCTGTTTTACCAGCCATTCTGTTAAAATCTGATTGATGAACTAATAAATTTCTGTAATGTTGAAATTTTAAGCTAACAATATCATCTTTTACTAATTTAATTTTACCCGCTTCTCTTGTAAAGAGTTTAGAGTAATTATTGGCTCTTGTTGTTACTTGTGAAGCAGATACTGGAAGCCCGTCCTTACGAATGTAAAGGGTTAGATCATTTATGATATCAGCTATATCTCTCGATAAAAGAGGCTTTTCTGCATTCTGCAGTACTTGTTCTATAGCTTCGTGTAGGGTCATAATTATAGTATCTCTTTTTTAATTTTACTCTACAAATTAATCACTTAACTACGCAGAGTATCCGCACAGTTAGTCTTTATAAAACTGTTGCATTGTATTTGAATGTTCTCTCATTTGCTTTTTTAATAGCTCTGGCTCTAGCACCTCTAAATCTTGACCATATGACAATAACTGTTGTACTAATTCTTTATTTATTATTGTCTCAAACCAAACTTGATCTTGTTTTTCTTTTTCAAAAAACTCTTCGTAATCTGGTTGAAATGGTTTTGTTTTAAAATAATTTTCTCTTCCATTATGGAATCGTAGAACAACTTTTTCTATTTGTGCTTCTTTAGGTCTTACTACACCAACCATTGTTCTGAAAAAGGTTTCCCAATCTTTGTTTGAATCTAAATAATTGACATCTTCAAGTGTTTCAAAACCTATAAGTCTTTCATCTAATGGAATACTCCATTCTTTAATCTCTCTAGTTTTATTCAAGCCAAAAACAAACCATCTTCTATTGTATTGTTTCAATATGTGAGGATGAAACTCAAACATTGAAGAAGATTCGTCTTTAAATCCCTGATAGTTTATTTGTAGCACTTGCTGTTTCTTGATTGCTAGATATAATGGTTTTAGGAATTTTATGCCTTTATATTCTTCGTTATGGTCATAAAACAAGATTCTAGATGCATCGTTTTCTTGTTCTTCTTCGTCTTGAAACTTAATTAAAGCTTCTGCCAGTTTATTATACTTTGGATGATTCTCAAATCTAGATAAAAGTTGTTGTGCAGCTTCAATTAAATATTGTTCATATTTCTGTAAAGGTCGCTGTGCAATAGAGAAATTAGTATCTGAGTACTTATAAGTTCTCATTCCTTCTTTAAGTGGTGCCCCAAATCCTTCTTTCTTATCTCTGAAAACTTTAATGTCTTCGCGCAAAGTTCTTTCTGAAATTTCTTCACCAGGATATAACTCTGTAATACCTTCATTTAGAATTCTTAATAATTCCTCAAAACCATAAGACTTATTACGAAAGCAATAATCTAGAATATTATATCTTAAATGCGCGTGTTTGCTATTTGCCATTTTTTATTCTAAATTAATTTTTGACAACTTCAATTGTTAGTTGAGTTGTTTTATTATTTATTAATTTTTTAAAACTCTCTTTTCGTTCTTCAGAAAGAAAGCTGTGATCAATTAATCCTGACCATTCCTGCATCCCTTTTTCAATACGTTTCCAAAGATTTTCAATCGCTTTTTCTGGTATATGCGCTTTTAACATGGCTTCATTAAAATCTCCTCGTTTTAACTTTCGCTTCTTTCCATTAAGATTCAATGCTAAATCTTCTAAATCGTCTGGTAATAATAATTGTGCTGAAATCATATCGTATGCTGGTGTGAGTTCGTATGCGTTGGACGCTTTCGCTATAAGCGAAAAATTCTTTAAATGCATATCATTATTTCCCATTAAGAAAGACACAATTACTTGTTCATAAAAATGAACAACATCCTTTATGGGGTTTTTAGAGTAGGCGATTATCCCTTTGGCAATTTGCTCGTAAGACCCTCTATACTTATGCTCTGTTAGTCGCTCATTAAATTGACATGCATCTTCCATAGCGAACTTATCGCCTTGCGCATTACGATCTATACGTCTCGTTATGTAAGCCAACTCTCCACCTTTTAAAGGCAGTAATAAAAAAGGAACGGTTTCAATGCCACAAGCTTGGGTCATTAGCATACACAAAGCTTCTAGTTCTGGCATTTGTGGATAAGCAGAATAAGGTGGTTTTAAAATATATCTTCCGTTTAAAGCACCAACTATGGTTAAACGCTCTTCAGTTGCAGTTTTTGTAAAGCCCATTGACAATTTTGGCTGTACACCCGTTACTATAATACGCTGTGCAACGTTTTCTTCAGCAAGCTCATTTATTTGTGATATATCATAATCTAATTGAAATACAGGTGTGTCACTTTCCCAAAAACGATCAAGACAAGCAGGGTGATACTGATTGTCTCCTGATGCTAATGGTTTATGACAAGCTAAACAACTACTCATGTTCTATAATACTTATGTTACCTATGCAATCACGGCAGGTGGTTAGTAATAATCCCATACGATCTCTTGGGTTAAGTTTCCAGTTTTTTTGTGCGATATCTAACAACCACCCTTCTGGAATTAATCCATCAAAAAAAGGAAATAAATTATCTGATGTAAAGGGTGCTTCCTGTAACGGAAATGTTAAGGATACAGGTGTAGCATTTTTCAATGCCAAATATGCTTTATCATATTGAAATAGATAACCTTCATCATTTTCAATAAGCATTCCTGCTTTTTGATTATGCACCCAAATTTCTCCTTGTCTCATCGCTTATAGGTGTTGGTGTTAATTGATGACCAAAAAAGAGCAATACTTGATTCACTTTATCGGTCATTAAATTTGGTTTTCCTTGTTCAAGGTCGCGCACAAAGCGAAGTCCAACGCCAGTCAAGTCTGATAACTCTGTCTGTGTCATTTTACTTGCTTTTCTGTTTGTTCTAACGAAATCAGCTATAGCATTATGTCGATTCCAATCTTTCATTAATATACCCATATGGGTGCAAGTTAATAAAATATTTAAAAACTATACCTTTTTGGGTATATTATTTTGTTTATAGAATAAATTATACCTTAAAAGGTATAAAAAATTAAGTCTCAGCGGACACGCGAAAACTGTCAAAATTTGTCAATACTTGGCAAATTTTCCCCGAAAGTAGCGTTTTAAAAAGGCGAAGATTTAAAGTTGCTGGATTCAAGCGTTGGGCAATCTTCGTCTTTTTAAAATGTTAGCCTAAATGGCGATTGAATGTCACGTGCCGATGTGAATAAATATATAAAAAAGGTACTATTTACCTTTGCATAATCAAGGGTGAATTTAGTTCATTTTCGCCATTGTTTGATTATAAAACATTTCAAAGATTTGGCAGTAAATAGGTTTTATTGCCAAATCTTTGCTAAAAATAATTTATGGATTATATCACATTACCATCAATGAACTTTAAAATAAAGTTAGCGAGTGTAACGTCGCAAGCCCCAACATCTACCAAACAAACCTATAAATTGTTTTTGGGGTAATTTTACGCATAAATTTTAATTAAATCTTTTAACCTTATTTACCCAAAGAAAGTCGTTCAACATATTTAACCTCTCTTATAACCTTTTCAGGTTCTGGTTGGATAGGGCGGTCAAATTGAACCACTTGCGGCGGATGAAAGTGAGCATAGCAAAGTAAGTGCTCAAAATCGATTCATTTGTGGTTAAATTTAGTCTTTATTTTTCATTTTTTTACGCATCGATTCTCCTTTAATATGTATTCTGTGTGCATTATGTACAAGGCGGTCTAAAATGGCATCTGCGATGGTTTGTTCTCCTATAATTTCATGCCATGCTTCTACTGGTAATTGTGAAGCTATAATAATACTGTGTTCTCCGTGTCTATCTTCAATAATTTCCATAAAAGAGTGCCTATTTATAGCATCTAAAGCTTTGAGTCCAAAGTCATCTATAATCAGTAGGTCTTGTTTTTCTAGTTTATTGATTTGTTTTAAATAAGAGCCATCTGCTTTTGATGTTTTAAGCATGGTAAAAAGTTTATTCGTGTTATAATACATGACTTTATATCCCAATGAACACGCCTGATGACCAATAGCTGATGCTATATAGCTTTTTCCAGCACCTGTACTTCCTGTGATAAGGATATTCTGTTTTTGCTTTATAAACTCACAGCTAGCAAAGCGTTGTATTTGATTTTTATCTAGCTGTCTTGAAGCATCAAAATCGATAGCTTCCATAACAGCACTATATCTAAAACGTGCCGCTTTTGTTAACCGTTCTATCTTTCTGTTTTGGCGGTCATCCCATTCGCTTTGGAGCAGATATGCGATGAGTTCATCATTTGTGTAGTTTATACTTTGTGGTGATAAACTGCTGTCAAAGGCTCTGTACATGCCGTATAGCCTTAGTTGTTTCATGTGTTCTAATGTCTGTTTATTCATTGTTTTTGGTTTAAATTTATTTGTAATAATGGCTCCCTCTAATATTGCTATGGTTTGGGATATCTGGTTGATCTTCGATATCTTCATCTAAAGTGTCCCAGCCGTTTTTAAGGATACGCTCTACAATATTGTAGTTATGCGCTCCATAGTCTAATGCTCGCTTACAGGCATTATCTAGCCGTGTATTGCCTACCTTTTTAGTAAGGTGCAATATGCCTAAACACGATTTGTAGGATTGCTCAGGGTGTTGTTTCTTTTCTAATATGTTAATGATTAACACCTTACAATTATTACCAACTTGCTCTGCCCAGGTAATGAATTTTTCACTGCTCCACTCGCTGATAAAGCGGTGATGGGAAGGCATGTGTTCCTTTATCGTGCTATACCCATATTTTTGCTTGTTTCTTGGATGTACCGTAAGCAGTTCCTGCTGGTAGTAAATCTCTACTGCGCTATCTGAGTAAACCATTTTGATACGCTTGCCTATATGCTGATAGGGCAGACTATAATAGTGTTTGTCCTTACTAAAATAAATATGGCTGTTTTTATGAACCGTTGCATTAGCGTAGCGTTTAATCTCATAGCGTTTTGCTGGCAATGGTCTGAGCTGATGCTTTTCAATCTCTTCAAATAACGAATAGCGAGAATATTCACGCCCCCTAAAAGAGGTGCTGTTATGGGTTTTAAGAAGTTCTAATATAGCCTTATTCAGTGCAGCTTTAGTATGGATCGTTTGGTTACGCAATGGCGCAAAGACACGTGTATATATGATACGTACAGCATTTTCGACGATGGCTTTATCTCTAGGTCTGTAGGCTCTAGTTGGAAGTACTGCCGTTTCATAATGCTCAGCAAAATCTATAAAAGTCTCATTTACTTTCGGTTCGTAACGACTACTTTTAGTAACTGCTGCCCTCAAGTTATCGGGCACTAAAGCTTGTGGTACACCGCCATAAAACCAAAGTGCATTTTCTACACAAGCTATAAAGTCTTCTTTCTTTTGGCTCTCACAAGCCTCAACATACGTATATTGGCTACTTCCCAATACACAAACAAAGACTTCTAAATCTTGTATCTCACCTGTGTAACGGTCTACGATGGAAAGCTTCTTACCTGTAAAATCAATAAAAAGTTTATCGCCAGCTTTGTGTGTAAAATGCATCACTGGAGACACTTCTTTAGCCCACTCCCGGTACCAATATCTAAACTGGGAAAGTTTGTAACCATCTGGATGTTTGGAAGCATACTCTTGCCAGAGTAGCTCTTTGGTTACACCCGTTTTGCGCAGTTCTTTGTCGAAATAAGGAAAGTATGTTTCTAGAGTCAATAGTTGTTGGCTCTTACCTTTTTGGTCGGTTTTAAAAAGTCTGTTCAGCTCCTCGAGTGTCATGGAAGACACTTCGTAATTAGTAAGCCCATAGCGCTTAAAAAAGTCAATATATTTAGTGATGGTATTACGTGATAGCCCTGTGATTAGGCTTATTTGACGCTTACTGACTCCTTCACTGTAAAGTTTGAAAATCTGTTTTATTTTTCGCATTTCTATTTGTTTGTTGGCCATAATATCTTTTTATAAAAAGATATTTAAAGCTTTACAAATAGAATCGATTTTTAGTGGTTCACTTTCGTCCGCCGCAAGTGGTTCACTTTCACCCGCTCCACTATGATCACTTTAATCCGCTGTAGGTGGTATACTATGCCCGTTTTTTGCACCATTACATTGATAGTGAAGAAATAGATTTCATTATTTCAGAATTTGAACAGTGCATATTGGAACATCATTGGGATTTTTTAAGTCCTTTTGAAGAAAAAAAAATGTACTTCTCGTTAAAAAAAAGAAAGTCATATTTAGAATTAAGAGCAAACGAACTGGGTTACGATGCGGATTTTAATTTTAAAAGAGATGATTTTGGTAATTTGAGAATTGAAAAAGTAAAATTTAGTAGTCAAAATTCGTTGAAAACTGATGAACCTCAACAAAATCAAGAATCCGAAACAGATGCAGTGGAAAATAAGCATATTAATATATTCAGAAATAACGGTTTTGATGTTTGGCAATCAATGTTTGATAGTTTTTGCATTGATGAAACTAGTAGAACCGATGTAAAGTTTATGTATGAGATAATGAAAAAAGACGGTTTAATATTTGACACAATTAACCAAAAAACATTTTTAGATTGGATTTCAAAGACTTATGAAATTGTAATACAGAAAACATCGAACCATTCCGTAACAAATGAAAGAATCGCGATTTATTCCATTGCTAAACAACTTTTTAAGAATTAGGATATGTAACGTACCCAAAAAGGTACAATACACAATCTTTTAGGGTATAAACTCAAATCAATATTTGCAAAGTATAACAATTAATACTTAGCAAATGGACACAGTACAATTTATTCAAACCACACCGCAACAATTAGCCGACCTAATTACAGATGGTGTAAAAATCCAACTTCAGGAACTTAAAAAGAACCTCGACAGCCAAAATGCAAACGATGACCTTTTAACACGTGAAGAAGCGTGTAAGTTTTTATCTATCAACTCGAGTACTTTATGGGCATGGTCAAATAAATGTAAAGTAAAAACCTACGGAATCGGCAACCGCAGATATTACAAGCGTAGTGAACTACTTGAATGTTTAAAACCTGTAAAAAAATAAAAAAGGCTATGGAAAACAATACCAATAGCCTTAATTCTTTCGGCAAAGAACAGGCACAAGATACAAAAATACATTCAGAATTTGAATACGAAGAAACTACTATAAGAAGACAAAATAAAATGTCTGAACGTGTTGTGTTAAATTGTAGTCAAATTACGTTTATTGATGGTGATCAATGTTTGCAAACTAGACAAGGGGTGGTCTATAAAGCAACTATTACTAACGGAGTATTAAGTTTTAATAAACCTTTAAAATTTGATACTAATGGAAAATAAAACAAACATTGGTATCGATGAGGTGTTAAATGAAGCTGAAAGCCTTTTAAAGGCTATTGAACAAGATAAACCGATTAGCTTAAGTGATGTATTAAATCAATTAGAAGTTAAAGCAACCGAAGCTATCGCACCCCCTCAAATAGCATGGGAACAAATACAAGAAAATCACAACGCAATATTAGGAACATTAGGGAACTTTTCTTTGATAATTGGAAAGGCGAAAAGTAGAAAATCATTTTTTATAAATATAGCAGTTTCTGCAGTACTAAATAATGACATTTTGTTAGGTCAATTTAAAGGCTGTTTACCACGTGATAAAAGAACGGTTCTATACTTTGATACAGAACAAGGTAAATATCATGTTCAACTAGCTTTAAAGCGTATTTGCAAGCAGATTGCCGTTGACATTCCCAAAGACCTTAAAGTATATCATTTAAGAAGTAAAAACCCCTTAGAACGGCTTAATATCATAGAACACGCAATTTACAATACTGATAGTTTAGGACTGGTTATAATTGATGGTATTAAAGACCTTGTTAATTCGATTAATGATGAATCGGAAGCGACAATGATAGCATCAAAATTATTAAAGTGGACAGAAGAAAAAAATATCCATATCGTTACGGTATTGCATCAAAATAAAAGCGATAATAATGCCCGGGGGCATATTGGAACTGAACTACTAAACAAAGCGGAAACGGTTTTATCGGTCACTAAGAACGAACAGGATAAAGATATTTCAATTGTTGAATCTCAAATGTGCAGAAACATAGAACCCTTGCCATTTGCCTTTGAAATCAATGAAGACGGTTTGCCGGTATTAGTTGAAAATTTTGAGATAAGAACGGAATCAAGAAACAACAAATTTGATATTTCGGACTTAGAAGATTATAAAAAGTTTAAGCTACTTATCGAGGTTTACACTAAAAGCGAAATATTTAGTTATTCTGAATTAGTGATACAATTACAATTAGCCTATAAGAAAGAGTTTAAGAATAAGTTAGGGGATAATAGATGCAAAGAACTTATTACCTACTGCAAAAATCAAGATTGGCTAATTCAAGAAAAACCTAAAGCACCCTATACACTAGGTCAGTTTAACAGTATCAATGGAAATGATACAATTGATTTTTAGCACGGTTTAGTTTAAAGCGTAATATACGCTTTTAAACTGTTAAACCGATAACGTGGTAAGTTTAATAAATCAGTTTAAACCGTAAACCGATGCAAGATAATTATAGATACATACTAGAACCATACGACGGCATGAAAAGCCGTTATCATTGCCCTAACTGCAATAAAAGGGGCGTATTTACTAAATACATTGATACGGAAACCAACGAGCATTTAAACGATGCAACTGGCTCATGTAGCCGTTTGATTAAGTGCGGTTATCATTATACACCTAAAGACTTCTTTCAGGACAATAATATTTCAATTAACAACGAAGTAACAACTAGGTTTAAACCGAAACCCACACCTAAACCTAAAACAAGTTTTATTAATGTTGAGGTAATGCCTAAAAGCAAGGCAAGTAAAAAGCCTAATTACTTCATTGATTTTTTGGCTCATTTATGGGATTATGAAATTGCTTGTTATTTAGCAGATAAATATAATATTGGAACCTCTAAACATTGGCAAGGTTCGACTGTATTTTGGCAAGTTGATACAAAAGACAATGTTAGAAGCGGTAAAATAATGCTTTACAATCCAACTACTGGAAAAAGAATAAAAGAGCCTTACAATCATATTAATTGGGTGCATAAAGTTTTAAAACTTGACAGCTTCAATTTAGAACAATGTTACTTCGGGGAACACCTACTAAATGAGGATGAAAACAAACCAGTCGCATTAGTTGAAAGCGAAAAAACCGCTGTAATTTCTAGTGTTTATTTACCTGAATTTATTTGGCTTGCCGTTGGTAGCGTTAATAACCTCAACGAAGCAAAGACCAGGGTTTTAAAAGGTCGTAACGTCGTTCTGTTTCCCGATTTGAAATGTTACGATTTATGGAACAACAAAATACCACAGCTTACTAAATTAGCAAATTTCAGAACCTCAACCCTATTGGAAACTAAAGCAACTGAAAGCGAAAAAAAACAGGGTTGGGATTTAGCCGATTATTTGATAGCTATACAAAAAGAGGAACGTATCGCGCGCGCGTAGTTGTGCAAAAAAAATCACAACCAGATAAAAATTAAAAAAGATCATTAATGAATTACTATAAGTAATTCCATAAGGAAAGAAAACCAACCATTAAAAAAGATTAATTAATTAAATTCAAGTATTATGTTTTACCCAATTAAAAGAAATAGTCGATACGGATCACTCGCAGTACGTTTGGAATTAAACGAACTAAACCAATTAAAAGATGCTAATAGGGGCGTTAAAATAGTAGCAAACTTTAGTAATATGAATGAGCTTTTTGCGGAACGTATACCAGTAAGTTTAAGACTAGGTGCTTATTGGATAATGCACCCTATAGTAGAAAAAAGAAAACCTTCAGATAAGGGGTTTTTGGAGAGTAAAGACGGATATTTTGAACACTTAACAGAAAACAATCAAAAATTAAGTACGAAGTTCATACCGATACATGAGGATATTTTAGAGTTCGATTTTAGTGATGTGAATTATTCTAAAGAAATACCTTTGGCCGAACCACCGCAAAGGGATGGTTTTGTTTTAGATAAAAAAATTCTAGTAGGTTTTTTCGATTTGGTGTTTTTTGAAAGCAACTTAGAAGATTACATAAAAGCAAGGGATACAGAAGATGTGCCAGAATATGAGCATAAACGTTATGTACTTACAATGGGACTTATTCAGGTTAATAATAACTTCAAAGTGATAGATTTTAGGCAATACTCAACTTATTAAACTTGATTAATCAAGTTTTTTCAAGTTTTAGAAATTACATGAAACACGGAAGTGTAATTTTAGGCATCTAATTACATTATGGAACAAGAAAACAAAGATGAGTTACGGAATTGAAATGTACTTTTTTTTAGAATCTACAAATAATTATTTGTAGAACAAATGATTACACGGCGCATGACATTTTTTAAAAATCGCATGACATTTTTTAATACTTTTGATTTATGGCTTGGAGTGTACCGCAAAATTCTAGAAGAGAAGTAAATAGAGCTGGATTAACTCTAATGAATGAGGATTCTACAGAGGTAGAACTAAATCACGCTTTTAGTGTTATTAATAACTGGAGAACATCTCATCATTTTCCTTTAAATACTTTTCAAATTAGGTTAAGAAGGGAAGCAAAAAAAATAGACGATAACTGCTTGATAGGGCAAAGAATAAAGAGGCTTACTTCGATAAAATCTAAATTAGAGAGAATCAGAGGGCTTAATTTAGCTCAAATACAAGATATAGGTGGTTGTAGGGCAATTGTTGAAAGCATGGAGTCTCTCGAAAAGCTTACAAATATTTATACTAGTAGATTTTCAAGAGGACTTAAACACGAGCTATGCACAATAGATGATTATGTTTTTGATAAACCCAGATTTACTGGGTATAGAAGTATTCATTTAGTTTATAAATATGCTAGTGATAAAAGTAAAGATTATAACAACCTTAAAATTGAAATCCAATTAAGAACCTTTCTTCAGCACGCTTGGGCTACCGCAGTTGAAACAATAGACTCATTCACTAATCAAAACCTAAAACTAGGCGGAGGTGAGAAGGATTGGAAAAGATTTTTTTCTTTAATAAGCTCAGTAATCGCACTAAGAGAAGGCACCCCGATAGTCCCAGAAACGCCGAATAATTTAGAAGAATTAAGAACTGAAATTATAAAGTTGGAAAAAAAATTAGATGTAATACATACTTTAGAGGGTTTTAGTGCAGCGCTAAAATTTACGACTGAATCAGGAAAAATAAAATCAGGTTTTTTTATTCTTCAATTAGACCCAATTGCTAAAATTGTAAACATATCTTCCTTCCCTTCAGGCTCAAAGGGACTAAGAGAAGCGTCTGAAGCTTATCTAGTAATTGAAAAAGAGAATCAGTTTAATCAAAAGAATATTGTTCTAGTTTCATCAGACACTTTGGAGACTTTAAAATTAACTTATCCGAACTATTACGCAGACACTAGTAGATTTATTTATATACTGAAAGAAACAATAAATGGCACTCAACAATTAAGCCTATTTGCTTAATTTTTATTTTTTGCGTTTGTTATTAAATGTGCTAGACGCCAAATTGTAATTTAGCAAGTGTAGTAAATGCATACTAAAACAAAAAAAATAAAAAGAGGGCAACCAATACGGAAACCCTCTTTTATTTGTTCAAATGATTACACAGGCAATGTATAAGCAGTACCAAAGATAATTCAATTCCTTATTCGTTTTAGCTCAAAGCAATTTATTATTTAGAATTAATCTAAATAATAAGATTAAATATTTTTGTAATTTGATCCAATGAATAGGATTTTGATAATAGCCTTTTTTAGAAGATGGAAAATAGATAAAGATGAATTACGAACGTTGTATGTAAATAGCGTTCAAGATAAGGCAGAGGCACTTTAAAAAAGAAATGGGCATCTACGAATTTAATATACTTTCCGAACATGATAAGTATGATACTGTATTTACCAAGGGTCAATTTGTAGATGTTGTTATTGATGGTTATACTAAGTATTGCCTGTATTCAGTTTCTATGTTTTGGGTTGAGCTGGTTTATAGCGTTACGACTAATAAGATAATCGGTATTAGTTCTTTTATTTCGGGGGCTACACTAGACAAGTATAGTAATATTCCTAATCAACTTTGATTAATCAAAGTTTTTCAATCTTTTAACTATTAAATAAAGAACCATGAAATACATATTAATTCTTTCACTAGTAATGTTTAATTTTTCAAATGCGCAAAAAATTAAAATAGATAGCACTAATTATTTGTTGAGTTTCGAGGGAATACATGAAATTGATTTGATAAAGTCAGAAATTAAAAAAGAAACTGAAAAATGGCTTGCATTAACTTTTACGGATTCAAAAGAAGTGATTAGGTTATCAAATGAAGATAATGTAATTGGTAAGGGTAGTTTTGTTGAAAATATCAAGTCAGGCAAATATATCTTCCCTGTAACATTTGATTTTGTACTTGATATTGCTTTTAAAGATGGTCGTTATAAACTTGTATTCAAAGATTTTCAGCAAAGGAACACAGCAGTACCTCAGCCAATACCAGTATTTTATAAGCCTGATTTAAACAAAGACAATTATATAGATTTTATGGTTCTTACTTTAGGATACTTAGGTAATAGTGAATTGCTTAAAATGGGACTTGAACGAATAGAGAAAGGAAAGGTTAAGGATTCAGAAATTCAAAATTCAATAGAAATGATGGAACAGATTAAGCAAGTAATTCAAAATAAAGTAACTGTATTATCGTCAAGTCTAAATTTAAGTTTGAAAAAATCAAAATTAAACGAAGACTGGTAACTAAGATATCCTAGTCCTTTTATCATATTTAAGAAGTAAAATACAATTACCGTACAATAATCGTACAAATAACAAAACAAAAAATCCCTAAACAACTGATTAACAGTATGTTTAGGGATTTATTTCGTGACCTCGACTGGATTCAAACCAGTAACCTCTTGAGCCGTAATCAAGTGCGCTATTCAGTTGCGCCACGAGGCCATTTAATTTCCCCTTAACGGGCTGCAAATATATTTCTTTTTAAATTTACAGCAAAATAAGAACTACTAAAAATTATGGATTTTAAAAAGTATATCAGAGATGTTAACGATTTTCCAAACCAAGGTGTTGTTTTTAAGGATATTACACCTTTGTTGCTAGATGCTGAGGCATTTCAAAAAGCAGCCCATGCTTTATATGATTTGCTTAAAGATAAAAAGATAGCCAAAGTAGTTGGTTTAGAGAGTAGAGGTTTTTTCTTTGCGCCACTGTTGGCGGCAAAATTAAATGCTGGTTTTGTACCGATCCGAAAGCAAGGGAAATTACCTTACCAGGTAGAACGTGTTTCCTATGCCCTAGAATACGGCAGCGATACTTTAGAAATTCATAAGGATAGTATTCATCCTGGAGATAAAGTATTAGTACATGATGACGTTTTGGCTACCGGTGGAACTGCAGCGGCAGCTTGTGAGCTTATTACACGTTTAGGTGGTGAAATTGTGCAATGTAATTTTTTAATTGAGCTAGATTTTTTAAATGGGCGTAATAAGTTAAAAGGGCATAACATAGCGTCCTTAGTGCACTATTAATCAATGGCATTAGTCGTTACAAAATAACGCCAACCCAATAAGGCCATTTGTAATTTTGAGGCTTTCGAAAGGTCTAGCCTTTTTTTTGAAAATGAAGGCAATAGTACTTTGTTTAGTTTTGCTAAGAACTGGAATAGTAATTTCTTCATTTTAAAAATAGTTTATGCAAATATAGTATCATTTTTTAATTAGAAAGACTGCCGAAAGGCAGTCTTTTATATATAGGCCTATTTGATTTATGTTATGTTAAAATTAGGATGAGTGACAGCATTAGGAGTACAAGTAATTTAGTAAAAGTAATCATAGTTGATGTTTTAGAGGTTAATAATTTGTTGTAATTAATCGATTATTTCCTCAATATATAGAAAGGAATAAGCAAGCTCCAAATTTTAGAATACGATTTATTGTAATTAAATGCAATGATGTAACTAAATAAATGATTATTGTTATAATATGTAATATATAATTCTACTTATATATTATAAATAGTAATTAAAAAGTTATAAAATATAATGATATGTAATAATTATAGGGTCTTTTTTGTAATACTTTGTTGATGCAAGGCAGTTTTGATTTTTTCAAAGAGATAATTTAACTGTTTCATCTGCTCCAGCTTATTTTTTATGCATTTTTTCTCCTGTAAAAAAAATTTTTAGATCTATGATTTTTGTTAGTTTCAAGATATAAACGACCTTATGTTGGGAACCGACATTCAATTAAAAAAGCTAAAGCAAAGCTGTACGGAGGGTTTTCTTTTTTTTTTTTTTTTTCATTGTCCAATGAAACTAAAAATAAATTCTATTGGTAATTAGGATGTTTGAACTATGGGCACTAGACGTTTTTGGGGTTATTTTAGAATTTCTTTTAACTAGGCATTTTAAACTTTAGGATACAAGTCCTAAAAAAAAATTCTTGGCTTATATTTGTTAAAAACTATAAAAATGCAAGACTTATTATATATTGTTTTAGGTTTAACCTTGCTTATTTTTGGCGGTAGTTGGTTGCTAAAGGCGGCGGTAGCTTTATCACTGAGGCTGAACATCCCAAAAATTGTAATTGGGATGACGGTAGTTTCTTTTGCTACCTCCGCACCAGAATTAATTGTGAGTGTTAAAGCGGCACTTGATGGTTTTCCGGATTTGGCTTTAGGAAATGTAGTTGGTTCTAATATTGCAAATCTCGGATTGGTATTAGGCATTACCTTACTTTTAGGTACTATTAATGTTAAAAAGAGTTTTTACACGACAGATTGGCCAGTGATGATGCTAGCGTCTTTATTGTTTTTTGGTTTTATATATTTTGACCAGGAGCTGCAGCAACATGAAGGCATAATTATGGTGGTATTACTTTTTGCATTTTTGGTGTACTTGTTGCGATTTCAAACTCCAGCCGTGGAAGATGAGCAACCCGAAGATGATGTATTATTACCCAATTATAAAACCTTTTTATTTTTAGTTTTAGGGGGTACGGCACTCTGGGGAGGTTCGGAATTTTTAATTGGTGGAGCCGTTGGCTTGGCAAGTTATTATGGTGTTACCGAACGTGTTATTGCAGTCACCGTGGTTTCTATAGGTACAAGTATTCCTGAGTTGGCAGCATCTGTAATTGCCGTTATCAAGAAAGAAAAAGCTATTTCCTTGGGGAATCTTATTGGTTCAAACATTTTTAATTTGTTGGCAGTCTTAGGGATTACCTCAATAATAACACCCATTAAGGTTATGGACCAAGGTTTGTTGACAAATGATATATTTTGGATGCTAGGCTTATCGTTTTTAGTGTTGCCCTTGGTTTTTATTCCCAAAGGGCTTCGATTAGGGTGGCGCGATGGTATAGTTCTTGTAGCTTGTTATTTAATTTTTGTTTACTTTACCATTCAATAATTTAGGGTTTATTAAGTTTGGTGGACAATGACTAGTGAGCTAAGCTAGGCAAAGAAAAAATTGCTTGGTGCAAAAAGTGTTAGACCTTACAAAAATGCAAGTCAATAAGGGGTTGTTTTAAAGATAATGAAGACCAATAAAAAAGTGCTATTGAAGAAATTTCAATAGCACTTTTTGTTCGTATAAAAATAAATGGCTAAAATTAAACCTTAGCAGATTTTACCGTTTTGATAATTCTAGCTGCAATTTTATAGGGATCAGCATTAGAAGCCGGACGACGGTCTTCCAAATAGCCTTTCCAACCATGAGAAACCGTATAAATAGGAATTCGAATAGAAGCTCCACGATCTGATACTCCGTAAGAGAAGTCATGAATTGAAGCCGTTTCGTGTTTACCGGTTAAACGTTGATCGTTAAATTCACCGTAAATAGCGATATGCTCTTTGACAACAGGACGGAAAGCTTCACATATTTTCTCATACGTTTCTTTGGAACCACAAGTTCTAAGTGTTGTGTTTGAGAAATTGGCATGCATACCTGAACCATTCCAATCGGTATCCCCCAGTGGTTTCGGGTGGTATTCAATATACCAATCATATTTCTCCGTTAATCGATCTAGTAAATATCTGGCGATCCAAATTTCATCACCAGCTTTTTTAGCGCCTTTGGCAAATAATTGAAACTCCCATTGCCCACAAGCAACTTCTTGATTAATTCCTTCGAAGTTTAATCCTGCTTCGATACATAAATCCGCATGCTCTTCTACCAATTCTCTTCCGTGCGTATTAAGACCACCTACAGAACAATAGTACATACCTTGTGGTTTTGGGTAACCTCCTCTTGGGAATCCTAAAGGCAATTCTGTTTTCGTATCCATGATAAAATATTCTTGCTCAAAACCAAACCAGAAATCGTCATTTTCATCATCAATAGCTGCTCTACCGTTCGATACATGTGGGGTTCCATCAGGATTCATAACTTCGGTCATGACCAACCACCCGTTTATTCTCGTTGGATCAGGGTAAATAGCAACTGGCTTTAACACACAATCAGATGACCCTCCAATAGCTTGCTTGGTAGATGAGCCATCAAAAGACCAATTATTTAATTCTTCAATAGTCCCTTTGAAATCTTCATGCTCTTCGACCTTGGTCTTACTTCGCATGTTTTGTGTGGGCTTGTACCCATCTAACCAAATGTATTCTAATTTAATTTTTGCCATAATAAGAGTTGTTATTTATCTTTAAGAATAGCACAAAAATATAATTTTTTAGAATACTACATAAAAAATAAGGGGTTAATTGCATAAATATTAGTTATATTTTGCAATGACCATATTTTTTAAGGGGTATTTTATATTTAATTTATTTTTTTCGGTTTGAATTATTAAATTCTTAATTTTGTTTTTTACTTAATTTAAAAATTATATATGTCAAAATCGAGATTTGATGCTATCAGTAAGAGTCAGGAAAGACCTCGAATAGTTATTGAAGAAAAGGGAAGAAGATCTGAACTTTTTGGGATTCATGTGTTTAATGAAGACCGCATGCTTCAGTACCTTACAAAAGATGCCTTGGAAAGTGTTCGAAGTGCCATGCACTCTGGTTCAAAAATCGATAGAAAAATGGCAGACCAAGTAGCTGAATCCATTAAAACTTGGGCCATCACTATGGGAGCCACACATTATACGCATTGGTTTCAACCCTTAACCGGAGCAACAGCTGAAAAGCATGATGCCTTTTTTGATTTATTAGATGGCAAGCCTCTTGAGAAATTTGGAGGTAGCCAATTAGTGCAGCAAGAACCAGACGCCTCTAGTTTTCCAAGTGGTGGTATTCGAAATACGTTTGAGGCTAGGGGGTATACCGCATGGGACCCAACCTCGAATGCTTTTATATATGGTACAACATTGTGTATTCCAACGGTATTTGTTTCTTATACTGGAGAAGCTTTGGACAATAAGGCGCCACTATTAAGAGCTTTAAGTGCTGTTGATGATGCAGCTACGGCCGTGGCTCGGTATTTTGATAAAAACGTTTCTAAGGTAAACGCGACCCTAGGCTGGGAACAAGAGTATTTTTTGATTGATAAAGCTTTAGCCTTTTCAAGGCCCGATCTTGTCATGACAGGGAGAACTTTAGTGGGTCATCAAGCCGCTAAAGGCCAACAGTTAGATGATCATTATTTTGGTGTTATTCCAGATCGCGTTTTAAGTTTTATGAGCGATTTAGAAAAGGAGTGTACAAAACTAGGTATTCCTGTAAAAACGCGTCATAATGAGGTTGCACCTAATCAGTTTGAGCTGGCACCCGTTTTTGAGGAAGCTAATTTAGCTGTCGATCACAATTTATTATTGATGGATGTGATGGATAAAATTGCGGATAAGCATAGTTTTAAAGTGCTTTTCCACGAAAAGCCTTTTGAAGGGATCAACGGTTCGGGGAAACATAACAATTGGTCTTTAGCTACAGATACTGGTGTAAATTTGTTGAGTCCGGGATCAACACCCATGAAAAACCTTCAATTTTTAACCTTTTTCATCAATACCATAAAAGCAGTAGATACCTATGAAGAATTATTGCGGGCTTCTATTGCTTCAGCAAGTAACGATTATAGATTAGGGGCCAATGAAGCACCACCAGCCATTTTTTCTATATTTATTGGAACACAATTAAGTAGCGTTTTAGATGAATTAGAGGGGGTTTCAAAAGGTAAATTATCTCCGGAAGAAAAAACAGAACTCAAATTAAACGTAGTGGGTAAAATTCCTGAAATTTTACTAGATAATACCGATCGTAACCGAACCTCTCCTTTTGCCTTTACTGGAAATAAATTCGAGATGCGTGGGGTAGGTTCAAAAACAAATTGCGCAAAACCAATGACGGTTTTAAATACCATTGTAGCCAAGCAATTACAAGATTTTAAAAAAGAGGTTGATGCCCTTATAGATAAAAAAAGCTTAAAGAAAGATGAAGCCGTTTTTAATGTGTTACGAGAATACATAAAAACATCAAAACGAATTCGTTTTGACGGTGATGGGTATAGCGATGAATGGGAAAAAGAAGCTGCAAGAAGAAAATTAAGCAATAATAAAAATACACCTACAGCGCTTCAGGTTTTAACTTCAAAAGAAAGCATTGAGCTTTTTAAAAGTATGAAGGTATTAAGCGAGGTTGAAATTGCCGCGCGTAAAGAAGTAGAGTTAGAGACCTATATTTTTCAAGTACAAATAGAGGGTAGGGTGTATAATGAATTGGTGTATAGTTATATTATTCCCGCAGCAATCAAATATCAAAATCAAATCATAAAAAATGTGATGGGCTTAAAAGATATCTATGGGGCAGCGCACAAAAAATTATCAGAAGGTCAATTGTCGATCATTGAACAAATTGCAGAGCATATTGAGGCCATAAAAAAGGTAACAGATAAAATGACAGATGCGCGCAGAAGTGCTAATCAGCTTAAAGATATGAATAAGAAGGCTTTTGCCTATTGTGATAATGTAAAGCCATATTTTGATCAAATTAGAACGCATAGTGACAAATTAGAACGTATCATGGATAATGACCTTTGGCCATTAACAAAATATCGAGAATTACTTTTTCAAAAGTAGAAAAGTTGCTGACCTATGGAGAAGGATGGTGTAAACGAACATACCGTTCTTTGATATCTTGATTTTTAAAAAGATCAGGCTTTTAAAATTTATAAACCTAGGGTGTAAACCAATAAAAGAATTTACTCTATTGAAATCGTAAAAAAGCACAGAATAAGCAATGCTTCTTTAATGTTTCTGTTATTTTTGTGCAAAATATGTAAATCATGAGTTCATCAAACAGTGAAAGATACAATCAGCGTGGCGTTTCTGCTTCGAAGGAAGACGTTCATAAGGCTATAAAAAATATAGATAAGGGGCTATTTCCACAAGCCTTCTGTAAAATAGTTCCTGATTATTTAACGAATGATGAGGATTATTGTTTGGTGATGCATGCCGATGGAGCAGGGACAAAATCGTCGCTTGCCTATATGTATTGGAAAGAAACGGGCGATTTAAGTGTGTGGAAAGGTATTGCGCAAGATGCCTTAATTATGAATATTGATGATTTAATTTGCGTAGGTGCTACCGATCATATCATGCTTTCCTCTACAATTGGCCGGAATAAAAATAAAATTCCTGCCGAAGTACTTTCTGCTATCATCAATGGTACCGAAGAATTAATCAAGGACCTTAAACAACACGGAATACGCATTTATGCTACAGGTGGTGAAACTGCCGATGTGGGAGATTTGGTGCGGACCATTATTGTAGATTCTACGGTAACGGCTCGTTTAAAACGTTCAGATGTTATCGATAACGCAAATATTAAAGCGGGTGATGTTATTGTAGGTTTGGCCTCATTCGGTCAAGCTACCTACGAAAAAGAATATAACGGAGGAATGGGTAGTAACGGATTAACCTCCGCACGTCATGATGTATTTTCTAAATACTTGGCAGAAAAATATCCTGAAAGTTATGATGCAGAAGTTCCAGAAGATTTGGTGTATTCAGGATCTGTACAACTCACCGATGCCGTTAATGGCGCGCCACTTGATGCAGGCAAATTAGTGTTGTCGCCGACGAGGACCTATGCGCCAATTGTAAAAAAAATATTGGAAAAATATGCATCAAAAGATATTCACGGGATGGTGCATTGCAGCGGTGGAGCACAAACCAAAATACTACATTTTATAGATAAGCTACATATTATAAAAGATAACTTGTTTGAAGTGCCTCCATTATTCAATCTAATTCAAGAACAATCTGGTACAGATTGGAGAGAGATGTATCAAGTGTTTAACTGTGGACATCGTTTAGAGTTTTATGTGAATGAGGCCATTGCAAAAGACTTGATAGCCATAGCGGCTAGCTTTGGAGTTGAAGGGCAAATTATTGGTAGGGTAGAAGAGAGTACCTCAAAAAAATTAACCATTAAGAGTGGTAAGGGTGTTTTTCAATATTAAATAGCCCTGTTACATACGTTTTTATCATTTTTATCGTTGTTTCAATAAAGAAATGATGCTATGGAAAGAAAAGAATTTTTAAAAACCCTAGGTGCTGGAGCTGCTTTTGCTATAACTTTTTCATGTTTACATGGGTGCTCAGATAAAGGTGGAGGAGAAAATCCATTAATACCTGAACTTCCAGGAGAAGGTTTTACGGTCGATTTAAACGCAGCGAGTTCAGCAAACCTTCAAAATAATGGCGGATTTATTTTTGTGAAATCAAAACAAACCTTTACAGAAAACGATGTTATTGTGGTTCGTAATTTAGAGGGTAATATAGTGGCTGCTAGTAAAATTTGTAGTCACGAGGGAAATCCTAATATTGACTTTTTTGAAGAAAATGGAGGAATTTTTGAATGTGATGTTCACGGAGCGCGTTTCAATCAAGCCGGTCAACCTTTAAATTCGGTCACGACAAATCCACTAAAAATATTTCAAACTGAACTTTTGCCTAACAATATCTTGCGTATTTTTGAATAAGTATGTTTAACATGAAATTTTTAATTTTAGGGCTGGCAGTAGTAAGTACACTAACATGCTTTAGTCAAAATTGGCATAAAAATTTTGAAGAAGCTCAAAAAGACGCCCAAACAAATAATAAAACCTTAGTCCTTGTTTTTTCGGGCTCGGATTGGTGTGCACCTTGTATAAAATTAGATAGAGAGGTATGGCAATCAACAGAATTTAAAGACTATGCAGCCCAGTACTATGCCTTGTATAAAGCAGATTTTCCAAGAAGAAAGGCGAATAAACTTTCTGAAAACTTAGAAAAACAAAACAAGGGGCTGGCAGAAAAGTACAATGCCAAAGGCTATTTTCCACTAGTACTAGTCCTCAATACAAAAGGTGAAATTTTAGGAGAAACTGGCTATCAAAAAGTCACGCCAAAAGCGTATATTTCGATCTTAAATTCGTTTAACGATTGAGAAAATCACTTTCACTCCTTATTTTTTTTTATTTAAATTTTGCTAACGCACAAGAGCAAAGGTATGTCACCGTCGACAGAACGCTTAGCTTAATGGGTTCGCGTTTTGTCATTACTATTGTGGCCGAGAGTGAAGCTACAGCAAATAAACACATTGACGAAGCTAGTGCAGAGATCACGAGAATTGAGAAGTTAATTTCTTCTTGGGATGAAAATTCAGAAACTTCCTTGATCAATAAATATGCAGGTATTCAGCCCGTCAAAGTAAATCCTGAACTATTTGGATTAATTGAAAGGTCGCTTAAAATTTCAGCGATTACAGATGGTGCATTCGATATTACCTATGCGTCTATGGATAAGGTTTGGAGGTTTGATGGCAGCATGCAGTACCCACCCTCTGAAGCGGAGATTAAAAGCTCCATTGCTCAAGTAGGATACCAACATATTATTTTAAATAAAGAAAAATCGACTGTTTTTTTAGAAAACAAAGGAATGAAAATTGGTTTTGGTGCTATCGGCAAAGGCTATGCCGCCGACAAAACTAAAGCATTAATGCTTTCAAAAAATGTTTTTGCAGGAATCATAAATGCATCTGGGGATTTAACCACCTGGGGAAGGCAAGCATCAGGAGAAAAATGGATTATTGGTATTTCAAATCCCTTAGATCGTGAAAAGATTTTTTCATGGCTGCCTCTTGATGAATCATCAGTAGCTACTTCTGGGAATTATGAGAAGTATGTGGTTTTTAAAGGTGAAAAATATTCGCATATTATTGATCCTAGAACAGGGTATCCGTCAAAAGGCATCAATAGTGTATCGGTTTTTTCAAAAAGTGCAGAGCTTTGTGATGCTTTAGCCACATCGGTCTTTATTATGGGTAGGGAAACAGGCTTGGCTTTTATCGATCAATTAGAAGGAACGGAAATTATTATTGTAGATTCAGATCATAAAATTCACAAGAGTAAAGGAATAAAGTTCGATGAAAAACGCTAACTTTAGAAGTAAGAGTGCAAGAGACACTATAAAACAGTGAAGCGAAAAAAATCAGAATAGCCATTAACGATTAACGAACAATCTGGCTAGGCTTGCACATTAAATACCTTTGCCAAGGACAGTGATACCTTTAAATTTGAAACCATTTCAGAAAATGAAAAAAATACTCATCTTATTGCTGTTAACTTTTTCTGTCACTTCTTGTGTGGTGGTCAAAGAGTACGATAAAGTATATTTAAACGATGACGAAATGGCGCTGTCGGCTAAAAACATGGAACAATTTGAAACTAATTTTCAAATTTATCGAGAAGCAGCAGCAGGAGCCAACGGCGGAAAAACTGGCGGTGGCTGTGGTTGTAATTAATAGTCATGTACATATACCATGAGAGCACTTTTGTTTTTTAGTTTGATTTTTATGGGTTTTTACACCCATGGTCAAGACACGTCCTATAAAAAAAGAGTTTTAGAAACCACAGAAATTGATGCACTGTTTAGTTATTACGGTCAAGACGGCAATAACGCAGCGGTAACCGGTGGTGATGGTTCTGAAGAATTAACCGATGTTACCTCTTCATTGATCGTACGATTGCCGATGAATGAGGATGATATTCTCACCTTAGATATTGGTATATCGGCATATTCTTCTGCTTCTTCCAGTAATGTAAATCCTTTGGATGGGAACCCCCGTGATCGCGTAAGTCCGTATATTGCTTCTTCGGGTGCTTCACAAGCCGATCAGTTGGTCCATCTAAACCCAAGCTACCAACATAGCTCTGACGATCGAAACAGCATTTGGAATGCAAAAGCCTATGTTTCCTCAGAATATGACTATACTTCTGTAGGTTTTGGCGGAGGATATACGCAATTATTCAATGAAAAAAATACAGAAGTTTCTGCTAGTGCGAACGTCTATTTTGATGCCTGGAATCCGCAATACCCTATAGAATTAAGAGGGGGCTTTTTTGATGATAGAATTTCTGGTCCAGGTGTTTATACTCCTAATTTTACTGAATTTGATAATGTCAATAGAAACTCCTACTCGGTTTCTTTAGGTTTTTCTCAAATATTAAGTAAAAGGTTACAAGGGTCTATTTTCCTAGATGCGGTGTTTCAAAACGGCCTGTTGAGTACGCCTTTTCAGCGGGTTTATTTTGCAGATACCAACGACTTTTTTATTGAAGATTTTCAATTGGCGGATGACATAGAACGTCTGCCAGATACTAGATTTAAACTCCCTATTGGTGGTCGTTTAAATTATTTTTTGAATGATACCTTTATTATACGAAGCTATTATCGCTTTTATACCGATGATTGGGGAATTCAATCTCATACAGCAAGTGTAGAACTGCCAATCAAATTAAGTAATTCGTTTACGATATACCCAACCTATAGGTACTATACCCAAACTGCAGCCGATTATTTTAATGAGAAAGAAACAGCCTTATCTATTCAAAATTTTTATACCTCTGATTATGATTTATCCGCTTTTAAGGCGCATCAATACGGATTAGGCTTGCGTTACAAAGATATTTTTACCAATGCTAAACTACTTACTTTCGGACTCAAAACTGTGGATCTTCGGTTTAGTAATTACAACCGTAGTGATGGTTTAGATTCTTTTATTTTTACCCTAGGAACTACCTTTGTACGCTGAGCTTTTTTTAAATTAAAAATCATAAGTGGAAATTTGAAAACGGTCTAGTGGATACTTAAAGTCATACCAAACAAAGTGCTGAGCGCTGCCTTCTAAAGGCTGCTGACTGCCTATTGAACACTACTTACTACTCACTGTTTACCGAGCACTATTTATTTTCAAAATGGAAGACATCAAATTTTGGTGTATTTATTTAAATGTACAAATTTATTGTAAATTCGCATAAAATATTGGGAGTTCATGTTAGATAAGTTAAATATAGTAAAGCAGCGTTTTGATGAAATAGCGGATTTGATTATTCAGCCCGATATCATTTCAGATCAAAAGCGTTATGTAGAATTAACTAAGGAATATAAAGATCTTAAAGCCTTGGTTGATAAAAGAAGTTTATATATTGAGCTTACGAATAATATGGAAGAAGCTCAAGAAATATTAAGTGACGGGAGTGATCCTGAAATGGTCGATATGGCAAAAATGCAGTTGGAGGAAGCAAAAACTGCAATACCCAAGTTAGAAGAAGAAATCAAGGTGCTTTTAATCCCAAAAGACCCAGAAGACTCTAAGAATGTTGTGGTTGAGGTTAGGGCTGGTACTGGTGGTGATGAAGCGAGTATTTTTGCCGGTGATTTATTTCGTATGTATACGAAATACTGTGAAGCCAAAGGGTGGAAAACAAATGTTATTGATTTAAGTGAAGGTACTAGCGGAGGTTATAAAGAAATTCAATTTGAAGTTACAGGTGAAAATGTTTATGGTACTTTAAAGTTTGAAGCTGGCGTACATCGCGTACAACGCGTACCACAAACCGAAACACAAGGCAGGGTGCATACCAGTGCAGCAACGGTTATGGTATTGCCAGAAGCCGAAGATTTTGATGTTCATATAGAACCAAAAGATGTTCGTATTGATTTTTTCTGTTCTTCTGGACCAGGCGGACAATCGGTAAATACCACCTATTCTGCGGTACGGCTAACGCATTTACCAACAGGTTTGGTTGCGCAATGTCAAGATCAAAAATCGCAACATAAGAACAAAGAAAAAGCATTTCGAGTATTGCGTTCACGATTGTATGATCAAGAATTAGCGAAAAAACAAGAAGAAGACGCGGCGAAACGAAACTCTCAAGTGAGTAGTGGTGACCGTTCTGCAAAAATTAGAACTTATAATTATCCACAGGGAAGGGTTACCGATCACCGGATTGGACTCACCTTATACGATTTGCCCAATATTGTAAACGGTGATATTCAAAAAATTATTGATGAATTAAGCTTTGTTGAAAATACAGAAAAACTCAAAGAAGCATCGGAAATTTTTTAGCACTGGGTACTGGGCACTAGGTATTGGGTTTTAATACTTTTTACTAAAAAGAATATTTATATTTTTGAGAAATTTTAGAGAATTAGATATTTGGAGTCTTGGTGTTGTATTAGCTAAAGACGTTTATAATCTTTTAAAGAGTTTTCCAATAACTGAAAAGTTTGGTTTGGTTTCTCAAATGTCGCGTTGTGCAGTATCTATATCTTCAAATATAGCAGAAGGTTGCTCAAGAGATTCTCAAAAAGATTTTTCAAGATTTTTACAAATAGCCTTAGGCTCATCTTTTGAATTAGAAACTCAATTAGAAATATCAAGACAGTTAAATTTCATAAATGAAACTGATTTTACAGAAATTTTAGATAAATTAAATAGTTTGCAAAGGAGAATACAAGCTTTAAAAAGTTATGTAAATAAAAACCTAGGACCAAACACCTAAAACCCAACACCCAACACCTTTCACAATGACGACCAAGCAAATAATTGACCAGATTCATAAAAAAAAATCATTCCTCTGTGTTGGATTGGATGTTGACCTAAATAAGATTCCGAAACATCTACTAAAGAAAGAAGATCCAATTTTTGAGTTTAATAAAGCCATTATAGATGCGACGCACAAGTACTGCGTAGCCTACAAGCCCAATACTGCTTTCTATGAAGCTTATGGCATTAAGGGATGGAAAGCATTAGAAAAAACTATTGCATATTTGAATACAAATTTCCCAGATATTTTTACCATTGCTGATGCTAAACGAGGTGATATAGGGAATACCTCTACGATGTACGCCAAAGCTTTTTTCGAAGATTTAGGTTTTGATGCGGTCACTATCGCACCCTATATGGGAAAAGATTCAGTAGAACCTTTTTTAGCGTTTAAAGATAAACATAGCATCCTTTTGGCCTTGACCTCAAACGAAGGAGCTTTTGATTTTCAAACAAAATTAATAGATGGCAAAGAAGTATATAAGCAGGTGATTGAAACTTCAAAAACCTACAAAAATGCTGATAATTTAATGTATGTAGTCGGGGCAACGAAAGCGACTTTTCTAAAAGAAATACGTCAAATAATACCCGAAAATTTTCTTCTCGTACCAGGGGTTGGTGCACAAGGTGGAAGCTTAAAAGAGGTATGTAAATACGGCATGAACGCTTCAGTAGGGCTTTTGGTTAATTCCTCTAGAGGCATAATCTACGCATCGTCAGATGAAAATTTTGCAAAGGCAGCCAAGGAAAAAGCAAAGGAATTGCAGCAAGACATGGCGATCGAATTAAGCCAGAGATTTTAACCTACATTTCTTTTAATAATTTTTCTAATTTTTTTGCTTTTGATTCAAAAAAATCGCCCAATTGTGTGTTGGCATATTTTATATTACTAGCCTTATCAATAAAATTTTGGTACAAATACTCCAAGAATGCTATTGATTGTTCTTCAGTATTTAAGGCTTTTACCGTGCCTACTTTACAATATTGCTTTTCCATAATAAATTAAATTTAATATACTTACAAATATACGTGCAGATACTACATTTAGATGTTAACAAATCGTTATAGGTATCTGAAAATCAGCTGTTTTGTATGTATGGCCAAATAAAGGTGATGAATGGTATATATTA
Source organism: Cellulophaga sp. Hel_I_12 (assembly GCF_000799565.1). Taxonomy (NCBI): domain Bacteria; kingdom Pseudomonadati; phylum Bacteroidota; class Flavobacteriia; order Flavobacteriales; family Flavobacteriaceae; genus Cellulophaga; species Cellulophaga sp. Hel_I_12. The sequence goes on along the minus strand of NZ_JUHB01000001.1, from coordinate 1,343,182 downwards.
TCGACAAAAATGTTTATTGTACGTCAATTTTAGGTTAAAAATTGCACCTTGCTTAAATTGAAAAAAAATAAAGTACTTTTACAAAAAAAACCGATTGTTAAGTTATACCAAACATATACATAGTAGTTCTAACAAATGGGTGACGTTTGTTCATGGAGCAGGGGGTAGTTCAACTATTTGGTTTAAGCAAGTTCGTGAATTTAAAAAACACTTTAACGTATTGCTTTTAGATTTAAGAGGTCATGGCAATTCTAAAGCTCATTTCAAAGACGTTTTTAATGATAAATATACCTTTGATTGTATCACCAATGATATTTTAGAAGTTATCAATCACGAAAAAATTCAGAAATCTCATTTCGTAGGAATATCCTTAGGGACTATTTTAATTCGAAATTTGGCTGAAAAATACCCAGAAAGAGTAGAAAGTATGATAATGGGCGGCGCTATTATGAAGCTAAACCTAAGGTCTCAAGTGCTCATACGCTTAGGTGTCATCTTCAAATCTGTGGTGCCTTATATTTGGTTGTATAAATTTTTTGCATTTGTGATTATGCCCAATAAGAATCATAAAGAATCGAGATCTCTTTTTGTTAGAGAAGCAAAGAAGCTATATCAAAAAGAATTTATTCGCTGGTTTAGGCTTACCTCTGAAATTACGCCATTACTTAGATTTTTTAGAATGGTAGACATTAGAATACCTACCTTATATGTGATGGGACGAGAAGACTATTTGTTTTTGCCTTCTATAGAGAAAATAGTAGCCTCACATAAAACCTCACAGCTTTTTATAGTTGAAAATTGTGGACACGTAGTAAACGTGGAACAGCCAATGGTTTTTAACGATAAAGTTATTCAATACCTCACGACTATAAAATAAAAACGACCAAGGGTTAGTTGGTCGTTTTCATTTAAAAAAATACTTTTTTTAATTCGTATACCCTGCGTTTTGAACCATTAATGGGTTGGTATCCATTTCAGTTTGCGGTATCGGGAATACTAATTCATTTGCATTCCAAGCTAAACTACCAATAGAAGTCTGTGTTCTTTTAGCATCATGAAGAATAAAGCCTTGTTCAAAAGCTAGTTCTAACTTACGTTCTAAAGCAAAAGAATTTAAAGTTAATAGAAGTAAAGGAGCTGCAGTTGATCTATTTCGTAAAGCGTTTATTTCTGTTAAAGGCGGTAATCCAATAGCAGTTCCTGCTCTAAAGTTACTTTCAGCTCTTATTAAATGCATTTCACCAATTCTAAAAATAATTAAGTTTCCAAATTGGTTCGTATACTTTAAGGTAAGTCTTATTGAATTGGCAGGATTTATATAGGTAAAATCACCACGTTGATCATTAGGATCAGTAAATAGGTCTAAGTAAGCTTGTTCAATTCTTACATCACCACCTCTACCACCATCAAGTTCTGATGCGTAATGATTAACTAATTGATTCGTCCCCGTTTGGCTTGTAACTTGAAAGGTGAAAATATCCTCGTCACTATCAACATCGTTATTAAATGCTTCTGCGTAGGTCGCCGTCAAAGAATGACCACTATTTTGCAGCACGTCATGTGCGGCATCTCTCGCAGCAGGATAATTTCCTTGTTGAAAATATACTCTAGCTAAAAGAGCCTGGGCAGCATATTTATCAGCATAAAAAGTATTACTTTCTGGTAAAAGGTCATAAGCGTCAGTTGCATCATTGATTACTTGGGCATATACCTCATCAACCGTGCTTCTAGCTATTTCAGATCTTGTAGAGTAATCAACAATTCCGACTAAACGTAATGGAACTCCTGCTTGTGTATTGGCTTGGCCAGAAACATAAGGTGCTCCAAAATTGCGTACCAAATCAAAATAATTAAGGGCTCTTAAAAATTTTGCTTCTCCTTCAATTCTGTTTTTTTCCTCTTCACTACTCGTTACAGTCGCTATGTTATCAATAACCAAATTAGTTTGGTTGATGGTTTCATAAGCATTAGACCAAACACCATCTACAAACCCATTATCTACTAATAATTGTTTGGTAAACGCTTGCCTAGGGTCTATAAATGTACCTCTCCAAAAAGATTCATTCGTTGCGCCTAACATATTTGTCATTAGCTGAAGTCTACCGCCATAAGTGGCTTGTTGACCTGCTTCTTCATAAGCACCTACCAGTATACCTGAAATATTGGCTTCTGATCCAAAGGCTAATTCTCCGGGTATATTATCGGTTGGATTGACTTCTAATTCGTTCTCGCATGATGTTAGCAAACCTATTGATAACAACACAAAAAATATTTTATATAATTTCATAATTTCTAATCTTAAAAATTAACATTAACACCTATTGATATAGTCTTGGCAGGAGGCGCAGAATAAAAGGTCTGACCTGGGCTGTTTTGACCTTCCACATCACTTCTAGCTTCTGGGTCTTCAAAAGGGTAATTTGTAAATGTTAAAAGGTTTATAGCTGTGGCATAAACTCTCAATTTAGATATTTTCATTTTTTCTATAACTTGAGAAGGTAAGCTGTACCCTAAACTTAAATTTCTCAACCTCACAAAATCAGCTTTAGCCAAAAATCTAGTGGATTGGGCTGAGCCATTACCTCCAAATAGTCGGGCCTGTGGAATATTGGTGATATCACCTGGCTGTTGCCATCTATTTAATTGGTCAATGCTTTGGTTGTCATAAAAATCACCATTAACTGATTGAAAACGACCACCGTTATTGTATATACTTGCACCCCATTCCCCTTGGAAGGTAAATGTTAAATCGAATTTTTTGTACAAAAGTGTGTTTGTTAAACCAGCAATAACTTCAGGAAAAGGATTCCCAGCCACAATTCTTTGTGCTTCATTAACATTATTGGTCGTTTCTTTGTTTAAAGAACCATCTGGGTTTTCTGTATTAAGAAAGTATAAAGCGTCTCCATTATCGGGATCAACTCCTGCATATTCTCTCAGATAAAATGCTGCAACAGATTCACCCACTCGGTTAATATTTAATCCGTTTACAATATCTGCGTTGTTGTTCGGTAAAGAAGCTAATTCAATAATATTATTGCTAATATTGAAATTTGACGACCAACTAAAGTCTTCTGTAGTTATATTTTTTGAATTTAAAACAAATTCAAAACCGTGACTTTCTAAGGTACCAATATTTTGATTAATACTTGCCGCACCAGAACTAGGGATTAATGGAACGCTAAATAATAAATCTTCCGTATTTTTTTGGTAGTAATCTATTTCTCCTGAAAGAGCACCATTTAAAAAACCAAAATCAATACCAATATCAGTTTGTGTGGATGTTTCCCAAGTTAAGTTATTGTTACCTGGCTGAACAGGCGCTATACCTGGTCTTTGGTTATACGAAACTCCAGAAAATAAAAATAAGGATGGATAATCACCACCAATATCGGCATTACCCAATTGTCCCCAGCTACCTCTTAATTTTAAAAAGGACAAAGCTTCAAAATCTTCTAGGAAAGTTTCATCAGAAAGTATCCAACCTGCCGAGAAAGCAGGGAAAGTACCAAACCTTTGGTTTTCACCGAATCTAGATGAACCATCGCGTCTAACACTGGCTTTAAATAAATATTTTCCATCTAAATCGTACGTCGCTCTAGCAAAATAGGATAAAAATGTACTTTGTAATTGAACACCAGTACCAGCAGTAATTTCCGCTCCACCACTTACGGTAGATAAATCATCAGATGGAAACTGTTGGCTAGTTACACTTGTAATTCTTCTATTGTATTTGATAAATTCTGTACCTACTACAGCATTAAAATTATGCCTTTCGTTAAAAGACTTATCAAAAGTGGCGTAGTTACTATAGGTATAGCTTTCAGAATTTAAATCGGAAGCAAAAGCTTCTCCATTTGTAGATTGGAAAAGAGCTCCGGACCCTCTAAAATTATCTTCAGTCTGAGCAAAAAGATCATAAGAAAAATCAGAATTAAGTTTAAGGCCTGGAATAAAAGTATATTCTCCAAAAACTTTACCGACAGTTCTTCTGATAATAGTCTTAAAAAAGGCGTTTTCAGCGTCTAGTAAAAAGTTTCCGTAAAGTGTTCCCGGATTAGGCGATCCATCTGCTAATCTCGCTGGTGATAGTGGTGATTGTGCAATAGCTTGTAAAGGTGTAGCAAAAGCATTGTCATTCGCAATCCTATCTATTTCTGTTCTAGAGAAACTTAAGTTCATTCCCGCTTTAAATTTATCAGAAAATTGATGACTTACATTAGTTCTTGCATTTGCTCTTTCTAATGAGTTATCTCTAATAATACCAGTCGTATTGTTATAGGCTCCTGAGAAAAAATAAGATGTTTTAGCATCCGCACCCGAAACAGAAAAATCAGCATCTGTTTGGTAGCCATCTTGAAAAGCCTCTTTGGACCAATCGGTATCAACTTCTCTTGTTCTCCAATCCGTATCTCCAGCTAAAAAATCAAAAGTAGCTTCAGCTTCATCGATGCCGTCTACCGGACCCAATCCATTGATGGCGGCTTCAGTAAATAATTCTATATATTGCTCTGTATTAAGCCACTTTCTAACATTGGTAGGTTCACTAAAACCTTGAGAAAGGTTAAATGTAAATTGTGCTTTTCCTTGTTTACCTCTTTTTGTAGTGATTAATACTACACCATTGGCACCTCTAGCACCGTAAATAGCGGCAGAAGAAGCATCTTTTAAAATGTCTATGGATTCAATTTCATTAGCACTTAAGGTTAATAATGGATTTGTTTGCGCTCCATTACCAATAGCACCAATATCGCTTGTTGGGTCAATTAAAGGGATACCATCTAAAACATATAAGGGTTGTGTGCCTCCACTTACAGAAGCAGCTCCTCTTACTCTAATATTTATTCCTCCTTCAACCTTTCCATTGGTTTGCGTTACTTGAACACCTGCTGCTTTAGCAACAAGTGCATTTTGAAGGTTTGGATTCGGCACTTCGGAAATATCAGAAGAAGTTAATTTTGAAATATTGTCAGTTAAATTTCGCTTGCTTTGCGTACCATAACCAACTACTACAATTTCATCGAGTTGCGATGCATCTTCTTGCATTATTACATCGATTACAGAAGAGGCATCAACAGTTTTTTGTACTGTTTTTTGCCCTAAGAACGAAAATACTAATACGTCACCTGTTGCAGCAGAAATGCTGTAATTTCCGTCGAAATCAGTTTGTGTTCCCGTTGTTGTGCCTTTTAGCAAAACATTCACTCCTGGTAATGGCATTCCTGCATCATCAGTTACGTTTCCTGTGATTGTCTTTTTTTGACTTATAGCGGCCTGACTTAAAAGTGCAGCCAAAATAATCAATAATAAATTGAGTTTTGTTTTCATTTTTTTATTTTGAATTTATACAGCTAAAGTCTTAAAAAAAAGTTAAACAAACAAGAAATCATTAACAAAACATTTTGATTCTTTACAGAATCGTATGTTTCACAAAAAAAGCACTCATAAAATCTTTGAATTGCATTAATTTACTTTTTTTTAAAAGTATTCATAATGAACTTAAAATAAAAAAACCGGTGCTCCCACCGGTTTTAGACTAACTAACTCAAAAAATTACTAAACTCAAATATTGTTTTCAAAAGTAGTACGAAACCTGTTTTCTAAAGTTACCTAAACATTAGCAAATAGTTATCTATACTTCTAATATCTTAACGCAGTTTTTTTAAATTTAGTATTTTAGCTTTTAATAAATTACTATTCATCTTGAAGGGCAAAAACTTTTTGTAACAAAGTTGTAGTTCGTGATGAAGCTTTTGTTCTAATTTCTTGTTCTTCTACTGCAATCATAGTAAAGACTCCATTTAAGGCTTCTTGGGTTACATATTCGGTTAAATCTGGATTCACTTTAGACACAAACGGAATGTTGTTGTACCTATTAATAAGGTTACTCCAAATTTGGTCGGCCCCAACTTTGCTAAATGAATTGCCAATAACGGGTTTAAAAGAATCATACAATTTTGATTCGGTTGAAGATTTTAAGTAGCTTGTAGCGGCGTTATTTGATCCTAACAATATTTGCTTGGCATCGTTAAATGTAATTTCTTTTACAGCAGCCACAAAAATAGGGGTAGCTTCTTTCACGGCGTCTTCAGCGGCTCGGTTTAAAACTTTTAAGCCTTCATCAGCTAAATTTCCTAAGCCAATTTTTCGCAATGAGTTGTCGACTTTTTGCAATTCTTCTGGAAGTATTATTTTTACTAATTCGTTTTTAAAAAACCCATCCTCCTGAGTCAATTTCTGAACTTGCTTATCGATGCCAAAATTTAGCGCTTCTCTTAGGCCATTCGCTATTTGGTCATTGCCAATAGTGCCGCCTTGCGGAAGTTGATTAACTACTTGCTGCAGTTCTGCACAACCTAAAAAGAAAAAACAACTGCTGATGACCAATACTTTAAATTTCATTGTATTATTTTTTACAAAGCTATAGTTAATTTTAAAACCTTACGAAAATATTACGGTTTTGTTCTGATACACCATAGTTTTTCTTTGAATGTGCAATTTTACAGCTCTTGCTAGAACAATTTTTTCTAAATCTCTGCCTTTGGCAATAAAATCTTCAATGGTATTTGTATGTGACACTGCAACGATGTCTTGCCCTATAATGGGTCCGGCGTCTAAGGCTTCTGTTACATAATGGCCAGTGGCTCCAATAATTTTTACACCGCGTTCATAAGCCGCATGATAAGGTTTTGCGCCAGCAAAGGCAGGCAAAAAGGAGTGGTGAATATTGATAATTTTATACGGAAACTCGTTGATAATCTTATTCGTTACGATTTGCATGTAGCGTGCCAATACAATAAAATCTATTTGATATTTTTGCAATAACGCTAGTTGTTGATTTTCTGCTTCCTCTTTGGTGTTTTTGGTAACAGGTATGTGGTAAAAGGGAATTTGAAATTGCTCAGCGACATACGCTAGATTTTTATGATTACTGATAATAAAGGGAATCTCCACCGCAAGCTCACCAGAATTAAACCTGCTTAGTAAATCATATAAACAATGGTTGTATTTAGATACGAATAAGCCCATTTTAGGTTTTTTATCATCCGTATGAAGACTCCATTTAATAGTGAATTTTTCAGCTAAATCAGTACTAAACTTTTCTTTAAATTCGCTGATACTAAACTTTTCCTCTGAAAATTCACTTTCCAAGCGCATAAAAAGTTCGTCAGATTCTTTGTCTACGTGCTGATCAATGTAAATAATGTTACCGCCTTGCGCATGAATAAAGCCAGTAACGGAACAAATTATTCCAGATTTGTCGGGGCAATGAATCAAGATAGTTGTTTTCAAGATGTAGTTTTAAGATGTAAAATTATGGTATTGAAAACGATAGCACCCATAGGATACAAATTTTTACAATATTATAAATAACATATAAAAATCTTTGCATTTTTCGTAAATTGCAATCCATAAAAATACCTTTTTTTACTAATGGAACAAATAGCACCGTATACCCCAAAAAATAAAATTCGTATTGTCACTGCAGCCTCCCTCTTTGATGGCCATGATTCTGCCATAAACATCATGAGGCGAATTATTCAATCAACAGGCGTCGAGGTCATTCATTTAGGCCACGATCGCAGTGTGCAAGAAATGGTGGATTGTGCCATTCAGGAAGATGTTAATGCCATTGCGCTAACCTCCTACCAAGGTGGGCATAATGAATATTTTAGGTACATGTACGATTTGCTCAAAGAACGAGGAGCTACGCATATTAAAATTTTTGGAGGGGGCGGTGGTGTCATTCTACCTGAAGAAATAAAAGCCTTGATGGACTACGGTATTGCTCGGATTTATTCTCCAGATGACGGCAGAACCATGGGCTTGCAAGGAATGATTAACGATTTGGTGCAACAAAGCGATTTTGAAACACCAGCCTTAAGGCTTCCTAAAAACACTTCTGTTGAAGAAGCATTGAAACAAAAGGATGTCAACACCATTGCGCGCTTAATTTCATTAGCGGAAAACAGGCATGACGATTTTAAAAAACACTTTTCGGGCCTAAAAAGTGAACATGAAGTACCTGTTCTAGGGATTACAGGAACTGGTGGTTCTGGAAAATCGAGTTTGGTGGATGAATTGGTTCGTCGTTTTATAGCTGATTTTCCACAGAAAACAATCGGCTTAATCTCTGTTGACCCCTCAAAAAGAAAAACAGGGGGAGCTCTTTTAGGAGATCGTATCCGAATGAATGCTATAAATAACGACCGTGTGTACATGCGATCCTTAGCCACGCGACAGTCGAACTTGGCCTTGTCAAAATATGTGGAAGAGGCTGTAGATGTTTTAAAAGTAGCTGGTTTTGATTTAATTATTTTAGAAACTTCAGGAATCGGGCAATCAGATACGGAGATTATTCAACATTCTGACGTGTCATTATATGTGATGACTCCCGAATTTGGTGCTGCAACGCAGTTAGAGAAGATTGATATGCTCGACTTTGCAGACGTAGTGGCGATTAATAAATTTGACAAAAGAGGTTCTTTAGATGCGTTGCGTGATGTAAAAAAACAATATATGCGCAATCATAACCTTTGGGATGTTCATCAAGACGAATTGCCAATTTTTGGAACTATGGCAAGCCAGTTTAATGATCCAGGAACCAATAGATTGTACCGCGTATTGATGCAGAAATTAGTAGATATTGCAAAGGCTAATTTGAACTCTACTTTTGAGTTTCTTAATGAAAGTACAGAACACGCTTTTGTAATTCCGCCAGCCAGAACACGTTACTTATCTGAAATAGCGGAGAATAATAGAAATTATGATAATAATGTAATTGCACAAGTGCACGTAGCACAGCGACTTTATGGTATTTTTCAAGCTATTTTATCCTTGTTGAATATAAAACAAAATGAAGCAGAATCAGCTTATTTATCTAAAAACGGATTGGATGAAAGGGCCTTACAAAAGGTAGAAGCACTGGCTGATACTAAATCTTTTTTAGGCTTGTTAATCAAGGAATTTGATCGGGTGAAGCTAGATTTAGATGCCTACCATTGGGAAGCTATTGTGCATTGGGAGGAAACTGTTCAGCGTTATAAAAGCCCAATGTACACCTTTAAAGTACGAGACAAGGAATTGCAATTAGATACCCATACCGAATCGTTGTCGCATACTAAAATTCCGAAAGTAGCTTTGCCTAAATACAAAGCTTGGGGCGATTTGTTACAATGGATGTTGCAAGAAAACGTACCTGGTGAGTTTCCTTATACTGCCGGTCTCTATCCGTTTAAAAGAACGGGCGAAGATCCTACGCGGATGTTTGCAGGGGAAGGCGGACCAGAACGAACCAACAGACGTTTTCATTATGTGAGTTTAGGCTTACCCGCAAAACGACTCTCCACGGCTTTTGATTCTGTTACCTTATACGGCAACGATCCTGATAAACGTCCAGATATTTATGGAAAAATTGGGAATGCAGGCGTTTCAGTTTGCTGTTTAGATGATGCTAAAAAATTATATTCTGGTTTTGATTTGTCACATCCTACCACTTCGGTAAGTATGACCATCAATGGCCCAGCACCCATGTTATTAGGTTTCTTTTTGAATGCTGCTATAGATCAAAACTGTGAAAAGTATATTTTAGAAAACGACTTAAAAGAAGCGGTAGAAGCTAAAATCACTGAATTGTATAAAGGGAATGAAGAAAAAAGACCTGTGTACCAAGGAAAACTTCCTGAAGGAAATAATGGTTTAGGCTTACTACTTTTAGGTGTCACAGGAGATCAAGTGTTGCCCTTAGAAGTATATAACACCATAAAAAATAAAACCTTAAAAGAAGTAAGAGGTACTGTTCAGGCAGATATTTTAAAAGAAGATCAGGCACAAAATACCTGTATTTTTTCGACAGAATTTGCCCTGCGACTTATGGGTGATGTGCAGGAATATTTTATTCAAAATCAGGTGCGTAATTTTTATTCTGTTTCTATTTCCGGATATCACATTGCAGAGGCGGGTGCTAACCCTATTACGCAATTAGCGTTTACCTTGTCAAACGGATTTACCTATGTAGAATATTATTTAAGTAGGGGCATGGATATTAATGCCTTTGGACCTAATTTATCCTTTTTCTTCTCCAACGGAATTGATCCTGAATATGCAGTAATCGGTCGTGTGGCTCGAAAAATATGGGCTAAAGCTTTAAAACTAAAATACGCAGCAGATCCAAGAGCGCAAATGTTAAAATATCATATCCAAACCTCGGGTCGTAGTTTGCATGCACAAGAAATCGATTTTAATGATATCAGGACTACATTACAGGCCTTGTATGCCATTTATGACAACTGTAACTCTTTACATACGAATGCTTATGACGAAGCGATAACGACTCCTACCGAGGAGTCTGTTCGCCGAGCCATGGCGATTCAATTAATCATCAATAAAGAACTTGGTTTAGCAAAAAATGAAAATCCGTTACAGGGCTCTTTTATCATAGAAGAGTTAACTGATTTGGTAGAAGAAGCTGTTTTGTTAGAATTTGACAGAATTACAGAACGTGGTGGCGTTTTGGGTGCTATGGAAACCATGTACCAGCGTTCTAAAATTCAAGAAGAGAGCTTGTACTATGAAACTTTAAAGCATAATGGGGAGTTCCCGATAATTGGGGTGAATACGTTTTTAAGTTCAAAGGGCTCACCTACGGTTTTGCCTATAGAGGTGATTCGGGCAACAGAAGAAGAAAAGGAAACACAAATTTCAACCTTAGAAAACTTAAAAGGGCGTCATAAGAAAACATCAGAACATATATTATCAGAATTACAGAAAGCTGCGGTGCAAAATGATAATATTTTTGAAAAATTAATGGAAGTGACTAAAGTGAGTTCTTTGGGACAAATAACCAACGCACTATTTAAAGTTGGTGGCCAGTATAGAAGAAATATGTAATCAAGGAACAAGCGTACATACCGCTTTTGACCTCAAGAATATAAGGTCAAAACAAATAAATTTCTTGCCTTAAACTATTCCCCTTCTTCGGAAGGGGCTATGGGAATGTTGAAAACGTTTTACAAAGAACGTTTCCATATGTTATAAGATTTCCTGAATTTTTTTAGCTCGTCTCTAAGTAGGCTAATATATTCTCTTTCTTTAACACCATCTTTTTCCAGACCTCTACAATACGAAAGAATATTTTTGGTCATGATATTGATATGAAGAAGCGTAGTATTCCTTATAGCGTCGCACGAAGAGCGCTCTGCGAGAGCAATTTTTTGCGGTATTAAAATTGCATCTGTCAAAATTGCATCTGCAATACTATCTCGAAAAGAGTTAGATTTGTAGAGATACAACAAATCTTTATTGTTGGTTACATAAGAAACAATCTCTCGACTGATAAAGCATAAATCCATTGCTTTGCGGTACACAGGAAGCGTTGTTAGATTTCTAGAAGACATTTTGAGCAATTTTTTTATAAAATTACGAACAGAATCAAATTTTTGTCTTAATATTATAAAGTGATTTTTATAATTTACCTTTGAAAACAAATATTTTTAAATTATTTACTATTGAATCAAAAGATTGATGAATTAAATTGGGGAATCCTAGAACTGCTCCAGAAAGATGCAAGAGCATCTTTTGCCACTATTGGTCGCCAAGTAGGCCTAACACCGCCTGCCGTGGCAGAGCGCATAAAAAAGATGGAAGATTTGGGAATCATAAATGGCTACAAAACCATTATTTCTCACACCCAGACGGGGTACCAGCTTAAGGCTATTATTACCTTACGAGCTTTTATGGGAAAATTAAAACCTTTTCTAGAAGCTGTAAAAATTTTTGAAGAGGTCATCAATTGTTACCGAATTACAGGCAATGAAAATATTATTATGGAAGTGGTTTTAAAAGATCAATTTCATTTGGAAAAATTTATTGATAAATTAATCCAATATGGAGAAACACGAACACATATTATATTATCAGAAGTTGTTTCAGATGCCCCAATAGGCAAGAAGAATAAATGATTAATTGAATATTTTGTTTTTATTTAACTTTGGAATACGGTTAATTTTGTATTTTTAAAAGAAAAAATTGGCGAGGTTTTTGATGACTAGGATAGATATTATTTTACCAAAATAGAGGTGATTTTTTAGTTGGTAAAGCATATTCTAGGTATAGTAAAAAATTTTGAAATAACACTCCAGCGCATTAAATATGGTAAAGAAAATAGTAATCAGCCTTTTATTTGTAAGTTTTAATTTAATAGTTCAGGGGCAATCACTTAGCTTAAAAAAGGGAACTATTTTAGAAAATTTAAAAATTAGCGATTCTATTTCAGAATCCTTTACCTTGTATTTACCTACTAGTTTTGAGGTCACTAAAAAATGGCCGGTGGTATTTGTTTTTGATAGCAATGGCAAAGGGAAACAGGCCGTACAAATGTTTATGCCTGCGGCAGAAAAAAACGGTTATATTTTAGCGGCACCCAATAACCTAAATGACTCTTTAAAGATAGAAGAAAATGTGCTGGTGACGAGCAGAATGATGAATAGAGTATTGTCTATCCTTCCCATTGAAGGGCGACAAATTTACACCGCTGGATTCTCTGATAGTGCAAAATTTGCTTCTCTTTTGCCTGTATTTATTACTACTATTGAAGGGGTTTTATCCATTAATGGATCCTTAGCAAATACCGATATATTGAATTCAAAAAAAATGTTTCATTATATTGGTGTTATTGATGTGAACGATTATAAGCTTAAAGAAATGCAGTCCGACGAAAAGGTTTTAAATGCCTTGCGATATCCCAATCAGCTTTTTGTGTATGATCAAATGGATAAACCTACGGTATACGACTACATCAATACTTCGTTAGAGATTTTTACCATCTCGGCCATGGCTAAAAATAGCATACCCTTAGATTCTAGTTTTATCAATGAAAAATATCAAGACAAGGTGCGTCTTATTCAGGGTCTAATTAATCAAAATCGGTTATTAAGTGCTTATGACTTAACCCTAGAACTCATGGAGGTGTACAGAGGGGTATGTGATATTTCTGATTTAAAAAACATGCAAAAAAGTATCCGAAAAAATAGGATATATAAAAACATGAAGCAAACTGAAGCAGCTGTAGCTTTTAATGAATTACTGAAAAGGGAAGATTATGATTATGCGATGTACGAAGACATTGCTAGTTATAATTTTAATAATCTTGGCTGGTGGAAATATCAAATGGAAGAATTGGAGCGTCAAAACTCAAAAGACAGTATGTTTAAACTTCAGATGAATAATCGACTTAAAGGTTTTATAAATTTTTTAGTGGATAAAAACACCTTGCAGCTACAAGCCGAAAAAGAAACAGATGAAGAAGGTTTGGTGTTGTTGGGGATGTTAAAAACCATCACAAATCCTAAAGATTTTGAAGGCTATAAGCGCGTTATTTCACTTAGCTCTAAAAATGAAGATTATAGCACAGCGCTGTTTTATTTAGAAGAACTTTTAAAAGTAGGCTTTACAGATACAAAAGCACTGTATGAAATTGAACATACGGGTTTATTGAGAATTGCTCCTGAATTTAATGAAATTGTAGAAAAATACTTGAAAGACGCCCGATATACTATCGACGAACAATAAAATGTGGAATTCTGTTAACGTCCCATTCTAGGAGTAGCGCTTTAGCAATCTCTTGGCTTACTTCTTTTCCATATAATAATTCACAGAGATATAGCGCAGCATCAAAACTTTTGGTGCCACCTGCTGATGTTATGTATTTTCCGTCATGAACAAAAAATGAATTTTTTCTAATGTTTAAATTTGGAAACATAGTTTGATACGCTTCGATTTCATCAGGGAAACTAGTTGAAGCTATGGTATCTAAAAGACCAGTTTTGGCAAGTACAAAAGCGCCGACGCTTGAACTTGTCATGTATAGCGCTTTTTCATCAACTTTTTTAACAAAACTCAACATAATTACATCTTCTAAATTTTTGTTGGTATGCTCTTTAGCACCCGGAATCACTAGAATATCAATTTCTGGCACGTTTTTTTTAGTGTAATCAAAATCTGGTAGTATGCTTAGGCCCTCAAATGTGGTAATTGGTTCTAAGGTATTGGCAACTGTAAATACATTCATACTTTTAATGTTTTTACTAGATTGTGAATGTTGAAAAACATCAAATGACGCAGTTAATTCTGTATTGTAAGTGCCATTCATGATTAAAAAGGCTACATTAAAACGATCTGGCTTAATTTTTAAAGCTGCATTTTTAGAGTTACTAGCATCGTTATTTTGATTACAGGCCAATACACTCAAAATCAATAGTATTAAACTTGAAAAAGAGATGAATTTCATAAGCTGATAATTTAGGCCGAATGTACAAACATAATCCAAGCGAACTAAAATTATATATTGTAATTTTGTGATAAAGTACTGGTATGAAAATTTTTTTGCTAATTCTTTTGATGTTTGGTCTAGGCTGTAATGGAAAAAAGAAATTTCATGAAGATCAAGAGTCTGCTGTAATTCAGGGAAAAACACAAGCGCTTACAACTATTCTTGAGTTTCAAAACAAAATGAACTTAGATTTTAAAGACCCTGAAGTATCGCCTCTTTATGATCGACATCGAAAAGATTTTGAGGGATTAGATTTTTTTGAACCTGACACCACCTTTAGCGTTTGGGCAAAACTAATTAGGACCCCAGAACCCGTGCCTTTTTTGATGCCCATGACAACCAATTTGGAGTCAGAATATTTAAAGTACGGCACCGTGTATTTTTCTATTAAGGATTTAGATTATCAATTAGAAATTTATCAAGATCAATTGCTATTTACGCAAGAAAAGTACAAAGATTATCTTTTTCTTCCCTTTACGGATCGTACAAATGGAAACCAAACTTATACCGGTGGTCGGTATATAGACTTGAAAGTTCCGGAGGGTGACTCTATTCTTATCGATTTTAATAAAGCTTATAATCCTTATTGTGCTTATAATAAAAAGTACGCATGCCCTATTGTTCCTGAAGTGAATAGATTAAAAATTGAAGTTTTAGCCGGGGTTAAGGCTTTCAAAAAATAGAATGGCCGCTTTTAAGGAGCAGCCATTTATTTTCAAATATAAAATGAAGATTTTATTAAAAGGAATATATTGCGGCTATTAAAAATGATGATAAGCTTTTAGTTCCTGCTAAATCATTATCAAAAAAAACAGCATCAGAAGCATTATCCAAACGAAATTCTGGTTTAATGATTAAGTTTTCAATGGTATAACTGCCAGTTAAAGTGGCAGCAAAAACGCTAGAGTCCGCTACACCTGTACCAATAGCACCATACGCACCATTTTCTGCGAAATATTCACCTCTTAAGCCTATTTTAAAATTATCTGATGTGGCTAATTGTGGATAAATAGCTGCTCCTAAAAAGCCAATACCGTCATTATCTTGGTATGCTGCATTTAAACCTAAGTAAAAGCTGTCTGTTAAATCAAAGCCACCAGTGTAATCAATTTCAAAGCCTAATTTTGCATTCCCGTCATAATAAAAATTTAAAAACTGGCCAGAGTAGCCTAATTGCGCTCCTAAAGAATATGCTCCAGGTATAGAGCCACTTGTGCCATTAAAATTTTCATCGGTAACATTCATCACCGCCAACATTACATTGAAATCTTCTGATACGGCAAAGTCAGCTTTTAAACCTACATGAGAAAATGGGCCATAAGAAAATAAATAAGAGGTACTATAGTTAAAATTTGCTGCTGGAGAAATTACTTCGTACCCTAAATACGTATTAAACCGTCCTAAGGTTAGGGTTGTTTTTTCAGTTACATTCCAGTAGGCGTATAGTTGGTTTACAAAGATTCCAGCATCACCTCCAACAGCTTGCAACGCTCTAGGTCCAAATGCTAAATCAGCCACAGCACCGGTTTTTGCACCTTCATAACTTGCAATTAAATTAGCGAAACCTAGGGCAAAACCTGTTTCATCGGCAAACGAGGTCCCTGGTGCTTGCGATCCTACATCAGTTGAACTCAAATTAGTTCTGTAGTAGGCATCCACACTACCTGTGATTGATAGCGGTTTTTTTTCATCATCTTCCTGAGCAAATAGCCCAGTACTTAAAAATAAAGTTGCTAAAAAAAGAATATTTTTTCCGTACTTTGTTGTTGTAATCGTTTTCATAAATTAATGATTTAGTTAGTCTCTTTTTTTAAAGAGATAAATGATTGAACGTTAATGTCGAAATATTGAAAATTGGTTATAAAGCGGAGCGTTTTACAGAACGCTCCGTTTACTTTTAATTTAGTGTTGGTTTAATCTAAAATCTGGGTAGGCATCCATACCGTGTTCGTGCAGATCTAAACCTTCTACTTCTTCTTCTTTAGAAACTCTGATGCCTGAAACTTTTTTAATAGCGAATAAAATAATAAAGGCACTTACGCAGCAAAATGCACCAATAACGCCTACACCAATGAGTTGATATAGAATTTGATCTGCTCCTGCCTTAGCGCCAAAAAATCCAACGGCTAGTGTTCCCCAAATGCCGCAAACCAGATGCACGGCAATGGCTCCAACGGGATCGTCTAATTTAAGTTTGTCAATAAGGGCCACAGCGAATACGATAATTGCTCCCGCGATGGCACCAATAATTAGAGATTCGCTAGGTGACATTAAATCAGCTCCTGCCGTTATCCCCACCAAACCACCTAAAATACCATTAAGGAACATCGTTAAATCTAAGTTTTTGTAAAAAATATACGTTAAAAATACCGATGAAATGCCACCAGAGGCTGCTGCTAACGATGTGGTTACTAAAACAAGGGAGGTGCCAGCAGGATCTGCAGAAAGTACAGAGCCACCATTAAAACCAAACCATCCCAACCAGAGGATTAATACACCCGCTGCGGCTAATGGGATGTTATGACCTGGAATTGCTTGGGCTTTACCTTCTTCATCAAATTTTCCAATTCTGGGTCCCAATAAATACACAGCAATAAGTGCCGCCCATCCACCCACAGAATGAACTAATGTGGATCCTGCAAAATCATGAAATCCACCGTTTTCTCCACCAAGTGTGGCTAAAAACCCACCGCCCCATTGCCAAGATCCTACTATAGGATACACCAATCCGACATAGATAATGGTAAAAATCATAAATCCGCCTATTTTGATGCGTTCTGCAACAGCTCCAGAAACTATAGTTGCCGCCGTTGCGGCAAACATTCCTTGGAATAAAAAGTCGGTCCAATAGGTATACCCTCCCGAGGCATACTCTGCCGTCATGCCGTTCTCTCCTGGGTCTAGTCCAAATCCTGCGAACCCTAAATACCCATTAAAATCACCTGGATACATTAAATTAAATCCTGCGATGTAATACAATAGAAGTCCTATGCAAATAATAAAAACATTTTTAAATAAAATATTAATGGTATTTTTTTGTCTTGTAAGGCCTATTTCTAAAAATGAAAAGCCCAAATGCATGAAAAATACAAGTGCTGTACACACCATCATCCAAACGTTGTTTGCTGTAAATAATCCTGATTCCATAAATGTTTAATTTTTTTGGTTGATAGTTTTAGTTAATTCCTGCTTGACCGCTTTCTTTTGTTCTTATTCGGTAGGCCTCAATAACATCCGAGACAAATATTTTTCCATCCCCTACGTTTCCTGTGCTGGCTACTTCTAGAATGGTATGAATTGTTTTTTCTAGAAATTCGTCAGAAACGACAATAGTTAAATACCTTCTTTGAATATCACTGGTACTATACGATATTCCGCGGTACACATGACCTTGTTTTTCGTTTCCAACTCCTGTTACATCCCAGTAACTAAAAAAGTTTACTTCAATTTGATGCAGCGCCTTTTTTAGCTCATCAAATTTTGATTTTCGAATAATTGCTTCGATTTTTTTCATAATAGACTTGTTTGTTGATGCGGTAAATGTATGTTAAAATAATTAACACCCCATTAAAATGGGGATCTAGGTACTAATTTTTATACATATAATAATTTATACCCTATTAAATTATGGGTATAACTAAAATATATTAGTATAAATTTGAATTTAAGGACTTTAAAATTATTTTGAATAAAAAAAGTAATGAAGTTTTCGTTTGTTCTTGAATAATGTATAAAGCAGAACAAGAAGTGCTAGGAGTGCTTAGCATCCTATAAAAGTGCTCGGCCATTTTTGTCACTTTCAAAATAGGCTGTCTCTTATAACGCTTACAGTGTAAAAGCACGAGAAGTTTTAAGGCTTACATAAAACCAACTAAAGATAATATGAAGGGAGTGTTGGTTTTAGTCAAAATTAGAGCCACTATGTTTAAAAGTTGCAGTGGTTTAACTCTTTTAAAATTAATAGTTCTAAGGAACAATGTCGCTGAAAGTCATTTTATGACAAAGGGCACTTCTTATAAAAAGTGCTATAAAAATTTAGAGGTCCATAAGCCTAAGGCAATCGAGGCAATACCAATAATAATACTCAGTAGGGTATAAACGAAGAAGTTTAAAATATCACCAGATTTTAAAAAAGTATGATTCTCAAGTGCAAATGTGGAAAAAGTAGTAAAACCACCACAAAAGCCTGTGGCGAGCAATAGTGTTTGATTTTCTGTTAGTGTGTTATTTTTTAGGGAAACACCAAATATAATTCCCATAATAAGGCAGCCAAGTATGTTGACTAAAAAAGTACCTAAATAAAAATTAGTGAAATAGCTGTTTAAATTTTTGCCAATAAAAAATCGCAAAACACTGCCAAAACCGCCGCCTAAAAAAACCAGTACTAATTGTTTCATACTCCAAAAGTATAAAACTAAACGGCTTTTTTAAATTTTGTGTCCATACTATTTAAAGGATAAATGTTAGTAGTAGTTTCTTCGGAAAGTTGGTCTGCATTTTTTTGAGATCTTTTAGCGTTATAATTAACGCTAAAAAATAATAAAAAAGCATTTACACCTAATAAAATTACCAATACACTGAAAAAAGTTACCATAGGACTGTTCTTTGTTGTACTACAACGCAAATTTAGGTCTTTTCTTACAAATTAAAAGCTATTGTTGTGTAAATGTTAATTTTTGTGGTGAAGGCAATAATTGAGTTAATTTTTTAATAAAATCTTAATAACGAACAATGTTATTATAAAGATTATGAAGCCTAAGCCAATCCATTTAACTCCTTTGTAATTTTTTGAATGTAAATTTTTATCCTTTTTGTATTGTAGGAAGATGATTATGACAAAAGCGATAAAAAAAAGAGCGGCAAATATTAATTGACCGGTAGAGAACATATTTTATATTTTTATGCAAAAATAACTTAATTAACTTAAATTATGAAAAATAAACTTGAGGCTGTAGCGCTATTTCACGAAACTTTTGGCATGGGTGTATCAAAAACAATGAAGGCTAACTTAGGAGTCGACACCAACAAGTTACGCTTTAATTTAATGGATGAAGAAAATAAGGAATATCTGGAGGCTGCTGAAGCCAATAACTTGATTGAGGTCGCTGATGCTTTAGGTGACATGCTCTATATTTTATGCGGAACAATTCTTGAGCATGGAATGCAATATAAAATTGAAGAAGTTTTTAACGAAATTCAGCGCAGTAATATGAGCAAATTGGGAGCGGATGGAAAACCTATTTACCGTGAAGATGGTAAGGTGCTAAAAGGGCCTAATTACTTTAGTCCTAACATTAAACAAATACTTGAAAAATAAAAAAAATGGTTGTCAAAATAGGGACAACCATTTTTATAAAGGCTTAGTGCCTGGTGCACATGAATAATCTATTATCGTGTAATATAAAATTTAAATCTTAACCCGCCACCCAAACGTATCTTCTGTCTTATTATATTGTATGTCGGTGATTTTTTTCTTGAGGAGCGATGCGTAGCTAGCGTCTAATACAGGTAAATCATAATCGCTACCTCTATGTCCAAATGTACTTATTGGAGAAATAACAGCAGCAGTACCTGCGCCAAACATTTCTTTTAAACTTCCGTTTTGAGCTGCTTCAACGACTTCTTTTACTGTAATTTTTCGAACTTCTACCGGTATCTTTTCAGCTTTGGCAATATCAATAATACTTTTTCTAGTGATACCATCCAAAATTCTGTCACTTGTCGGAGCTGTAATTAAAGTGTCATTAATACGAACAAAAATATTCATTGCGCCCGCTTCTTCTATATGTTCATGGGTGTTGTCGTCAGTCCATATCACTTGGTTGTACCCTTTTTCTATAGCCAATTGTGTTGGATAAAATTGTCCTGCATAATTACCTCCTGCTTTCGCAAAACCTACCCCACCGTTTGCCGATCTCGAATAGGTTTCTTCAATTAAAACCTTAACCTTCCCTGCAAAATAGGCGCCAGAAGGAGCAAGGCAAATCATAAATTTGTATTCATTGGCGGGTGAGGCATGAAAACCTTCGCCAGTAGCAAACATAAATGGGCGTATATACATGGAGCTACCTTCTTTAGTCGGAATCCATTTTTCATCCAATTGCAATAATGCTTTTAAGCCTTCCATAAAATAATTCTCAGGAATTTCAGGAATAGCCATTCTTTTTGCAGAAATATTAAAACGTTTATGATTGTCAAGAGGTCTAAATAAATACACATCTTTCGCCGTATCTTTATAAGCTTTCATACCCTCAAATATCGACTGCCCATAATGAAAAATTTTAGCTGATGGATTTAGCATTAAAGGGCCATAAGGCACAATTTTAGGTTTTTCCCAGGCACCATTTTTATAATCACAAACTAGCATGTGATCCGTAAAAACACTACCAAAAGCTAGATTGTCAAAATCTACTTGCTCTATTTTTGATGTTTTGCTTTTTTCTATTGAAATTAGATTTTTAGCGGTCGTTTCCATTGTATTTAATTTATTTCGCAATAAAATTAGTAAAATATACGAACTACTACTTCTTTTTTTGTGTAAAAAAACCCAACTTTGTACTTATCAATCAAATACTGTTAGATATGAAAAGAATTAACATTTTATTCGTTTTTTTTACACTTATTGTTGCCTGCAAGGGCCAGAATAAAGAACAAGAAGTGGTGCAAAAAGAGGAAATTGCGGTGAATTATGCGTCATTTGGAGATAAAATTGATGCAATTAATGCTTTAAATACTTCAGAAATGACCAAAAAGTATCAAAATCTAGCAGTTGCTGATACCTTAACTACAAAATTTTCTGCGACTGTGGTAGAAGTATGCAAATCTAAAGGTTGTTGGATGACATTAAAGTTAGAAGACGGTACGGAAGCGATGGTAAAGTTTAAGGACTATGGTTTTTTTATGCCTAAAGATATTGATGGAAAGGAAGTTATTGTAAACGGAAAAGCTTTTATTGAAGCTATGTCTGTGGATGAGCAAAGACATTATGCAGAAGATGGTGGTGAATCTGCAGCGGCTATAGCAGCCATTACTGAACCAAAAAAGACAATGAGGTTTGATGCTGATGGCGTATTGATAAAGCAATAGTTTGGAGCGAAAAATTATTACCACTTCGGATGGTTCTACGACCATTCAGCTTGTCGATTGGAATGAGCAATATCATTCTATTCACGGGGCTATTCAAGAGGCTTATCACGTTTTTATTAAACATGGTTTATCACTATTTAACCAGCAAAGGGTAGACCTATTAGAAATAGGATTTGGTACTGGATTGAACGCTATTATTACGAAAATTGAATCGGAAAAAAGCCAACTAGACATCAACTATGTAGGGGTTGAAGCTTATCCCGTAAGTCAAGAAGAAGTAGCACAGCTCAATTATATAGAACAACTGAAAGCGCCTAGTTTCAGAGATCAATTTACAAAAATGCATTCCTGTGAATGGGAAAAACAGCAACAGATTTCTGAGAATTTTATACTTACCAAACAACAAAAAAATTTTACAAATATAAACGCCATTGATGCTTATCATCTTATTTATTTTGATGCATTTGGGGCAAGAGTACAGCCAGAACTTTGGACTGAAGCTATCTTTTTAATCATGTACAAGGCTTTAAAAGACAACGGCGTGTTAGTAACCTATGCAGCTAAAGGCAGTGTTCGTAGAGCGATGCAGAGTGTAGGTTTCTTAGTTGAAAAATTACCTGGCCCACCTGGAAAGAGAGAAATGTTGAGAGCTCGGAAAACACCTATTAAGCCTTAATTGACCTTTTTTGGGCTAGGCCTTGGTCAACTACTTGTGTTAAAGCTACATTAAAGGTGTCATGTAGCGCTTTAAAATCTTATATCTTTACACAAAAATAAGAATGAGCGTTTTAATAACTGGTGCAACGGGTTTAATTGGCGGGGAAATAGTAAAAGAATGTCATAGAAATAATATAGATGTTCATTATTTGACCACCAGTAAAAATAAAATTCAGTCCACCCCTAATTTCAAGGGGTATTACTGGAATCCAGACCAAAATGAGATTGATTTAAATTGTTTTGAAAACGTTACCGCTATTATAAATTTAGCGGGGGCTACCATCTCAAAACGATGGACGCCTGACTATAAAAAAAAAATACTCTCAAGTAGGGTAAATTCACTAAGAACGCTGAATAATGGTTTAAAAAAAGTGGACACCTCGTCTATAAAATCATTTGTTTCTGCATCCGCAACAGGGATCTATCCTGATTCCATTACCAATTTTTACGAAGAGGATGTTGTTTATCCAGTAAAAGGTTTTTTGGCAGAAGTTGTAGCCGCCTGGGAACAGGAAGCAAACACCTTTAATAATTTTAATTTTAGTGTAGCTACTATTAGAATAGGTTTAGTCATGTCTGATAAAGGTGGGGCCTTACCCGAAATGGTAAAACCAATTAATCTTTATGCAGGAGCTCCCTTTGGTTCTGGACAACAATGGCAGTCATGGATTCATATCAATGATTTAGCCCGTATCTTTATTTTTGCAGTAACTCAAGAGTTAAACGGTGTTTATAATGCAGTAGCCTCGAACCCCGTAACCAATGAAAAACTGACAAAAAAAGTAGCTGAAGTACTTGCCAAAAAAATAATTATCCCTAACATTCCAGGCTTTGTTTTAAACTTAATCCTTGGTGAAATGTCAAATTTATTGCTCAATAGCCAAAGAGTAAGCAACAAAAAAATTTTAGAAGAAGGTTTTGTTTTTGAATACCAAAACGTGGGGAATGCCTTAACTTCACTATACGGAAAACAAGATTAGTTTTCTGCCATTTCGTGTGCAGTTTTAGAAGTGCTTAGCCTTCATTTTATGTGATAGTATCCCTTTGCGTCCGCTTTGTTTTAAAGTTTGATGACATTTTGACATTTTTTAATAATTGGCAGTACTTTTGCCAAGAAGTAGGTGCGGAATAAAGAAGAAAAATAATTATGAGCGATAAAAATGATTTAGAAGATATTCTTAATGATAACTTGAACGAAGAAGTTCAAGATAACATTGAGCAGCATGGAGAAGAAACTCAAGAAGAAGATGTACAGGAGGTTTCTATTGAAGAGCAATTAAAAGAGGAAGTTGCAAAAGAGAAAGATAAATTTTTAAGACTTTTTGCAGAATTCGAAAATTATAAGAAAAGAACTTCAAAGGAACGTTTGGAATTATTTAGAACTGCTGGTCAAGAGATAATTACGGCCTTATTACCAGTATCTGATGACTTTGACAGAGCTATGCTAGAATTATCGAAATCCGAGAATAAGGAAGTTTTTAAAGGTGTTGAATTAATCCAGAATAAATTTAAACAAGTTTTAAAATCTAAAGGTCTAGACGAAGTCGAAGTAAAAGCTGGGGATGTTTTTGATGCTGAAATTCATGAAGCCATAACTCAAATTCCTGCCCCTGATAAAAAAATGAAGGGGAAGATTATTGATGTTATTGAAAAGGGATATTCGCTTGGAGATAAAGTTATTCGCCATCCGAAAGTGGTTGTTGGAAATTAAAAATAAAACATGAAAGAAGATTATTACGACTTATTAGGCATTACTAAAGGCGCATCAGCTGCGGAGATAAAAAAGGCATATCGTAAAAAAGCGGTAGCATATCATCCTGATAAAAACCCTGGTGATGCTAAAGCTGAAGAAATGTTTAAAAAAGCGGCTGAAGCTTACGAAGTTTTAAGTGACGAAAACAAAAAGGCACGTTATGACCAGTACGGGCATGCTGCTTTTGATGGTGCTGGAGGTTTCCGTGGTGGCGGTGGTATGAATATGGACGACATATTCAGCCAATTCGGAGATATTTTTGGTGGTGGTTTTGGCGGCGGAGGCTTTAGTGGCTTTGGCGGCGGCGGAGGCCAACGAAGAGCCAAAGGAAGTAGTTTAAAGATAAGGGTATCCTTAACTTTAGAAGAAGTTGCCAACGGTGTCGAAAAGAAAATAAAAGTAAAACGTAAAGTTCAAGCCGACGGAGTTACGTACAAAACCTGTGCAACTTGTGGTGGTAGAGGTCAAGTTACTAAAATTACAAATACTATTTTAGGTAGGATGCAAACTGCTGCCACCTGCAGTTCTTGTGGAGGAAGTGGTCAAATTATCGATCAAAGGCCTGCAGAAGCTGATGCACAAGGTCTAGTGGTTAAGGAAGAAACGGTTGCTGTAAAAATCCCAGGAGGGGTAGAAGACGGCATGCAATTGAAAGTGAGCGGCAAGGGTAATGATGCTCCTGGCAACGGAGTTCCTGGCGATTTAATTGTAGCTATAGAAACCAAAGAACATGATACCCTAAAAAGAGAAGGCGATAATTTACATTATGATTTATATGTAAGTATTTCCGAAGCTGTTTTAGGAACTTCCAAAGAAATTGATGCCGTAACAGGAAAAGTGCGTATAAAATTAGAACCAGGAATTCAATCCGGTAAAATTTTACGTTTACGAGGTAAAGGAATTACAAGTTTAAATGGCTATGGTGCAGGCGATTTATTAGTGCACGTCAATGTTTGGACGCCTAAAACCTTAAATAAAGAACAAAAAGATTTCTTTGAAAAAATGCAGAGCAATGAAAATTTTCTGCCTAATCCTGAGAAATCTGACAAATCTTTCTTCGAAAAAGTAAAAGATATGTTTTCTTAGTTGCATTTTGATTATGATTTTTAAAATAAATACGTATATTTGAACTAACATTGGGAAACCAATGTTAATTTTCTTTTTCATAGCAATTTTTTTTCCCATCCTTGAATTCTTTTAAGGGTGGGTTTTGTTTTTAGAGAAATTAGTAGATTCGAAATGTAAAAATGGGAGCATTCCATTGAGTTAGGTAAAACCAGAACGGCGGATGAGCTAAGCTCACTTTTTTAGAACGCAACTTTTTAGTACTCTAAATATTCTACATTTAGTACACTAAATTACGCCTATGTTGCATTTTTTTAGTTCACTGAAAAAGTTTAAACGAACCTAATTATATATCTTTGGTAAAATTCATTTCATGAACCATATTTTGGTAGCTAAAGAAGTTAGTAAGAGCTACGGAAACCATATCGCATTAAATAAAATTTCTTTAGAAATTCCAGAAAATAGTATTTATGGACTACTTGGGCCCAACGGCGCAGGTAAAACTACCTTGATTCGAATTATCAACCAAATTACACATCCCGACACTGGGTTGGTTTTTTTTAATGGAGAGCCATTACATCAAAAACATATTTCTTTAATAGGCTATTTGCCTGAAGAGCGTGGGCTGTATAAAAGCATGAGGGTTGGGGAACAAGCCTTGTATCTAGCTCAATTAAAAGGGATGCCCAAAAATGAAGCTAAAACAAAACTAAAATACTGGTTTGATCGATTTGAGATAGGCGATTGGTGGCTTAAAAAAGTACAGGAGCTTTCCAAAGGGATGGCACAAAAAGTACAGTTCATTGTTACTGTTCTGCACGAGCCTAAACTTTTAATTTTTGACGAACCTTTTAGCGGTTTTGATCCAATTAATGCCAACCTTATTAAGGATGAAATTTTAGAATTAAAACGAAAAGGTACTACTATCATATTTTCAACACATAGAATGGAGTCTGTGGAAGAACTGTGTGAATATATTGCTTTAATTCATAAATCTGAAAAAATATTAGATGGCAAGTTATCAGATATAAAAAATGCCTATAAAAAAAATATTTTTGAAGTGGGGATGCAAAGCCCTGAAGGCTTAAATCTTCTTGATAAATTAAGAGCTAAGTTTACTATTGCCAACGAAAAATTTGATGCAGCCTATAACCAATTAAATTTCAATGTGCAGTTAACGCATCAAAACACCCAAGAGGTTTTAACACAAATGGCTGCTATTGCCCCCATAAATCATTTTCTAGAGAAAGTGCCGTCTGCCAATGAAATTTTTATCAGAACTATAGCAAGTAAAAATTCGAATGAATAAATTAGGATTGATTATAAAAAGGGAATATTTAGCCAAAGTCAGGAATAAATCTTTCGTTATAATGACTTTTTTGAGCCCTATTTTAATGGTGGCTATGGTTATTTTGATTGCATTTTTAACTAAATTGAATGACAGTGAAAAAACAATTATAGCCGTTTTAAATGAAAGTGATTATTTTAGTAATGAATTTATAACTACCGCGTCAACATCGTATGTAAATTTTGAAGATATAACCGTAAAATCGGCGATAGATTCTACCCTTAGCTTAGGATATTATGGCTTACTACACATTCCTGACGATAATAATTTAGAAGAAATTACAGCCAACACCTATTTTTATACTAAAGAATCCCCTAGCAGTCTAGTAATTGATAAACTTGAAAAAATATTTGCATTTAGATTAGAGCAAAAAAGATTGCAACAATTAGGTGTTTCTAAAAAAGATTTTGAAGAAATAAATGCCAACTTTTCCTTGCGTACATCAACGTTTTCAGGAGTACTTAATGTAAAAGGCTTTAATGAAATAAGGGCATTTATAGGTGGCGGCTTTGGTTATTTAATAATGATGTTTATTATTATTTATGGTGGATTTGTCATGCGCAGCGTTATAGAAGAAAAAACAAGCAGAATTATTGAAGTCATTATATCGTCAGTAAAACCCTTTCAGCTAATGATGGGAAAAATTATTGGTACATCACTTGCAGGAATTACCCAATTCATTATATGGATTTTTTCAGCCACGCTACTTTTAACCATCGTTATTTTAGTTTTTGATATTGATCCCGCTAGTTTTAATTCGGCAAATCAAATAACTGAATCAGGATTGCCATCGGCAGGTAATATTTCTGAAATGAACGAAAAAATGCTCACCTTAGGGACTGAATTATATAAAATTCCTTGGGCCATGCTGATGACCTTTTTCTTGGTTTACTTTCTTCTTGGCTATCTCATCTATAGTTCTATTTATGCGGCCATTGGTGCAGCTGTAGATAATGAAACAGATACGCAACAATTTGTTTTTCCAGTTATTTTGCCTTTAATGCTAGCGATTTATGTCGGTTTTTTTTCTGTATTTAATAATCCGCACGGACCTATTGCAGTTGCATTTTCATTATTTCCCTTAACATCACCAATCGTAATGCTTATGAGACTCTCTAATGGCTTGGGAGAAGGTGGTGTTCCTATATGGCAGTTAATTGTCTCTATAATTTTATTAATTATTACATTTATAGGCATAGTTTGGTTTGCTGCAAAAATTTACAGGGTGGGTATTTTAATGTATGGTAAAAAACCTACCTATAGAGAACTGTATAAATGGTTAAAGTATTAAATAATCATGCAAGAAACGACGGGTAAAGTACAAGAAATTATTGAAAATGACATATGGGGAACCGTAAAGGATTTTCTTGATTTAGGAATTCAATTTGGTAAAGGAGAAAAAGAAATTAATATTACAATTGGTTTAATATTACTTTTGGTGGTGGCATTTTTGACCACTAGTTTTCTGTTAAAGTGGCTGCGATACCTTTTCACCCGTAAGATGGAAGTTGATGATAAAAACAAATTTATCAGTGTTTTTAAGTTTTTAAGATACCTAATTTACCTCATAGTCATCGTTTTTACCATGAGCGCTGCCGGTATTAATATTACGATATTGCTCACCGCCTCTGCAGCATTATTTGTGGGTTTAGGTTTAGCCTTACAAGAAATATTTCAAGATGTTATTGGTGGTATTTTTATTATTGTAGATAAATCATTAAGCGTAGGCGACATTATTGAAGTAGATGGTAAAGTGGGTAAGGTTTTTGAAATTAAATTAAGAACAACAAGGTGTATCACCAGAGACGATAAAGTGATCATTATACCAAATCATAAATTTATAAGTGAATTGGTTTATAACTATACGCAAAACCATAGAACCACAAGGGAATCTGTTAAAATTGGGGTGGCTTATGGCAGCGATGTAGCTTTAGTAACCAAGCTTTTAGAAGAGGCTGTGCATTCACAAAAAGGAATTTTGAAAAGTCCTAAACCCTTTGTGCTTTTTGAGGATTTTGGAGATTCAGCCTTATTGTTTTCTGTAAATTTTTTTATTAATGATAGCTTTTCAGATCCAAGAATAAAAAGTGCCATTCGGTATAAGTTAGATGATAGCTTCAGAGCGAATCAGATCACCATTCCGTTTCCTCAAAGAGATGTACATCTGTTTCAACAACAGCCTTTTCAACATGTAAATACAGGTAAAATAAATGATGAGAAGTAAAAATACTTGGATCTTTTTTTTTGTTAGTTTCTTTTTTTCGATGATCATACAGGCACAGACCCCAGATGTTTTACGCTTAGAATATATGACCATGCCTGAGAATAATGCAGGTGCTCAACTTTCTCGGATTAAATTGGTGGCTAATATTCCTTTTAAAGTGCGCGAAAAGGACAATATTCTTATAGGTGCCGAGTATAATGGATTCAATTATAATCTAGAACAAGTACTGCCTTTTGACAAGAATGTGTTTAAGAATTTTCACGTCATCGATCTTAATGTAGCTTACATACATCGATATGATGAGCAGTGGCGATTTATCAGTGTGGTGACGCCCAGATTATCTTCCACATTAAACGATGGTTTACAAAATAAGGATCTAACTTTAAATGTAACGATAGGGGCTTTTAAAGAACAAAAAGATATAGCGAAACCCACACGATTAGTTTTAGGTATCGCTTACAACGGAACAGTAGCCTTGCGGATTCCCTTACCCATAATTTATTACGAGAAAAGATTTGATACCCATTGGTCCTATGTCATAGGAGCTCCAAAAAGTGGTATGAAATATCATCTTGATGAAAAGCATATGTTCCAAACAGAGTTTATTCTAGATGGATATTATAGCAATCTACAAAATAACATTGTAGTTCCTAACGGCATGACAGCAACAGCCATAGCCTCTTCGGCGGCAATAGTTACTTTAGGGTATCAATACGCCTTAGATAAAAATATGTTTTTTTATGGGTATCTTGGCCACACCATATTTCAAGATGCCGTATTGCGAAACGAAGAGCGAAAAATAAGTTACACTATAAATGAGGAACCTAGTTTCTATTTTAGAACCGGATTTAGAATAGGACTTTAAAAAAAAAGATATGTCTAAAATATTAATAATAGAAGACGAAGCAGCCATTAGAAGGGTTTTAGTTAAAATTTTATCAGAAGAAAATAATGCCTATGCCCTAGAAGAAGCCGAAGATGGCCTTCAAGGTATTGAAATGCTTAAAAAGGAAGATTACGATTTAGTGCTTTGTGATATTAAAATGCCAAAAATGGATGGTGTTGAAGTATTAGAGGCCTGTAAAAAAATAAAACCTGAAATTCCATTTATTATGATTTCTGGGCATGGTGATTTAAATACCGCAGTGAATACGATGCGGTTGGGGGCCTTTGATTATATTTCAAAACCGCCTGATTTAAATCGTTTATTAACAACGGTGCGAAATGCTTTAGATAGAAAGGAGTTGTTTGTTGAAAATAAAATTCTAAAGAAAAAAGTTAGTAAAAATTACGAAATGGTGGGCGAAAGCGATGCGATCAATGTCATAAAAGATATGATAGAAAAAGTAGCTCCTACCGATGCTCGTGTATTAATTACAGGACCAAATGGTACCGGAAAAGAATTGGTGGCACATTGGATTCATGAAAAAAGTATGCGAAACAATGAAGCTTTTATTGAAGTAAATTGTGCAGCCATACCATCAGAACTCATCGAAAGTGAATTATTTGGTCATGTAAAAGGTGCATTTACTTCTGCGGTTAGAGACAGGGCTGGAAAATTTGAGGCTGCTAATAACGGTACTATTTTCTTAGATGAGATAGGGGATATGAGTTTATCCGCACAGGCAAAAGTTTTAAGAGCTTTACAAGAGAGTAAAATTTCAAGAGTAGGTTCCGATAAAGATATAAAGGTGAATGTAAGAGTCGTGGCAGCTACCAATAAAGATTTAAAACTAGAAATTGAAGAAGGTAGGTTTAGAGAAGATTTATACCATAGATTGGCGGTAATTTTGGTTAAAGTACCAGCACTGAATGAACGTAGAGAAGATATTCCTTTATTGATCGATTATTTTGCCAAAAAAATAGCTTTAGAACAGGGTAGCGTACAAAAACAATTTTCAGATAAAGCCATTGGTTTATTAAAAGAATATGATTGGACTGGCAATATTAGAGAACTCCGCAATGTCGTAGAGCGTTTAATAATTTTAGGAAAACCAGAAATTGATGCTTCTGATGTCAATCTTTTTGCCAATAAATAAAAGAGACTAGGAGCAATTTAATTTTTTAAGGGCTTCTGCCGTAATGGCCTTGGTTCGTAAATTATAATATTTTTTGCCTTCAGAAAGTTTTTCGTTCAATAGTTCGGTTTCGCAGTTGCTGTATACCCTTAGAAGGTATTTTTTTGCAGCTTCGCAATCAACCGTTGTAACTATATTGTGAATGGAGGTTTCAAAAGCTTTTAAAGAAGTATCAATAGTTTGCCTAAGTTTTCTATCGTCCAGGAGTTTGGATGCCTCAGGAGATTTTGAATTTAATGAAAGTCTATCGTGTTGATATATGCTTTGGTGTGTATGGTGCTGCTGTAATAACTCCAAACTGGTATCCGAGTTTTCTAGGGCTTTGTTTAAGAATATTTTGGCACCCTCTATTCTAGAAATTTTTGTAGCATTTATTAGATTATCTAAGGCTTCCATTAAATTTTTTGAAGCATAACTACAGCCGCAGTCCTTAAGTTTACTTTTTGTTTTTTCTATAGCATTAATCGCTTTGTAGATTTCAAATTTAGTTTTGTTAAAATCAGTTTCAGAAAGTGCTTTTTTAGTTTGTGAACCAATAAACTCAATGTTGGAGCCAACATATTCGCAAGCTCTGTCTGTAGTTTTAAATGAAGATAAAAATACGAACAACAGAATGCCAAGTAAAAAAGTAGTATTTTTCATGGGTCAAGTTATTTAATAGTGTAACATTTGGGATGTTATTGACTTTAAAGATACAATTAGGATCTATTAAATTGTATTTTTTTCGACAAACTTACTTTTTTCTAAGATTAAGGTCTTTTTTAAACCTTTTGTTGTTAAAATTAAAGCTAATTAGTCTTGTTACGAGTATATTTAGAACGTAAAAACATGATGAGAATTATGGGTAAAAAAATAGCACTGAACATAGACGATTATAAAGTGAGTACTCAGGTTAAGCTAAAAAGTTTAAAAACCTTAGAGAATTTTGATACTGAAGATGCTGAATTAAAAAAACAGTTAGAAAAAGTTCGTCGTACCTTAGGTGAATTTCAAGATGTATTATATGCACACGGTAAGTACAGTGTTTTAATGTGTTTGCAAGGAATGGACACCGCTGGTAAAGACAGTTTAATCCGTGAAGTTTTTAAAGATTTTAATGCTAGGGGGGTTGTTGTGCATAGTTTTAAAGTGCCTACAGAATTAGAATTAAAACACGATTATTTATGGCGTCATTATATCGCTTTACCTGCAAAAGGTAAAGTAGGTGTTTTTAATCGTACCCATTATGAAAATGTTTTAGTGACTAGAGTACATCCTGAGTATATTTTAGGAGAACATATTCCCGGAATCCATACTACCAAAGATATTACAGACCATTTTTGGCAAAAGCGCTTTGATCAAATTAATAGTTTTGAAAAGCACTTGGCGGACAATGGTACTATTATTTTTAAATTTTTTTTAAATGTATCGAAAGAAGAGCAACGTCAGCGATTATTGCGTCGGTTAGAGCTTAAAAGAAAAAACTGGAAATTTTCACCAGGGGATTTAAAAGAACGTAAACTATGGGACAGGTATCAAGAATGCTACGAAGATGCCATAAATCAAACTTCAAAACCTCATGCACCATGGTTTGTTGTGCCAGCTGACAATAAAAAAGCTGCGCGTTTTATTGTTGCCGATATTTTACTGCAAGAATTAACAAAATACAAAGATATTAAGGAGCCTGAGCTTAATGATAAAATCAAGGCTAATTTACAGGATTATAAAAATCAATTAGAAAGTGAAAAGAATGAATAAATTAATCTGGATCCTATTTTTAATTAGTACTTCTATTTTTTCTCAAAAAACGGATGAGGCCCAATTAAGAGCTATTTACGACGCGGCATTAACGCAAGGTAAAGCTCACGATTGGTTAAGTCATTTATCGAACCAAATAGGAGGTCGTTTGTCTGGTTCAGTTCAAGCACAGCAAGCGGTAGATTACACAAAAAAGCAACTCGAAGAATTAGGTTTGGACAAGGTGTGGTTACAGCCTGTTATGGTACCTAAATGGACAAGAGGTTTGCCTGAGTTTGCTTATTTAGAAACAAGTCCAGGGGTCACCATTAATATGCCTATCACGGCACTAGGAGGATCCGTAAGTACACCCTTTAGAGGGATAAAAGCAAATATTGTTGAGGTAAAGGGAATCGACGAACTTGCAATTTTGGGAAAGCAACGTCTAGAAGGCAAGATTGTATTTTTTAATAGACCCATGGATGCTACCAAAATAAGCACTTTCGATGGGTATTCTGGATGTGTAGATCAACGCTATTCCGGTGCTGCGGAAGCTGCTCAATACGGAGCTATTGGGGTTATTGTACGGTCTTTAAGCTTAAGAATTGATGATTTACCACATACCGGTGCAATGAGCTACGGCGACATTGCGGTTGAAAATCGTATTCCTGCTGCTGCACTTAGTACAAGAGCATCTGATTTGCTAAGTGCTTCAATAAGTCTTAATCCCGATGTAAATTTTTATTTTAAACAAAACTGTCAGCAATTAGAAGACGTTCCCTCCTTTAATGTCATAGGAGAAATAAAAGGAAGCACGTATCCTGATGAAATAATAGTAGTTGGCGGACACCTAGATTCTTGGGATTTAGGAGATGGTTCACATGATGATGGTGCAGGTTGCGTTCAGAGTATGGAAGTGCTCCATATATTAAAGAAAATAGGGTATAAACCTAAACGGACCCTAAGAGTAGTGTTATTTATGAATGAAGAAAACGGACTACGGGGAGGTAATAAATACGCTGAGGTTGCAAAAAGTAAGAATGAAAATCATGTTTTTGCCTTAGAAAGTGATGCAGGTGGATTTACGCCTCGCGGATTTACTTTTGATTGTTCAGATGCGAATTTCGACCAAATTCAATCATGGAAACCCTTATTTGAACCTTATTTGATTCATATGTTTGTGAAGGGCGGAAGTGGAGCCGATATAGGTCCTTTAAAAAATGATAAAATAGTTATGGCAGGTCTTAGGCCCGATTCACAACGCTATTTTGACCATCATCATGCGGCTAACGATACTTTTGAACATGTAAACAAAAGAGAATTAGAATTAGGAGCTGCTACCATGACCAGCTTAATTTATTTAATGGATACCTATGGCAGCGTAAAAGAAAACTAATTTTTTTGACGGTTTGCTAAAGCATTTTAAAACTAATGGAAAACCAGAACCGATAGATGGTTTTACTGCCGAACAACGCTTTTTTATGTCTTGGGTCAAGGTATGGCGCACTATAGCTAGAGAAGACGCGCTTTTAACACAAATAAAAACAGATCCACATTCACCAGGTAAGTATCGGGCAACACAACCGCTACAAAATATTAACGCCTTTTATGGGACTTTTGATATTCAACCCAGTGATGCCGTGTATTTAAAGCCAGAAGAGCGCGTTCGAATTTGGTAAACTCAGTAAGTAATTAATAGTAGAAAAGGAGCCTAAAACAGGCTCCTTTTGTTTTGCATTAGATTTGATACTTCTTTAAATGCAAACTATTTTCTAAGCCAAAACAAAAATGTACCTTTGCGCCTTAATTAAATAAAAAAAAATGAAAGACGGAATCTACGCAAAATTCAATACTTCAAAAGGAGAAATAGTAGTAAAACTTGCCCACGATAAAACACCTGGTACTGTTGGTAATTTTGTAGCCTTAGCTGAAGGTAATCTTGAAAACAAAGCCAAAGCACAAGGAAAACCATTTTATGATGGATTAAAATTTCACAGAGTGATACCAGATTTTATGATTCAAGGTGGTTGTCCACAAGGCACTGGAACTGGTGATCCGGGCTATAAATTTGACGATGAATTTCATGTTGATTTAAAGCATGATGGTCCAGGCGTGTTGTCTATGGCAAATTCTGGTCCTGGAACCAACGGGAGTCAATTTTTTATTACACACATTGCCACCCCTTGGTTAGATAATAAACACACCGTTTTTGGTCATGTTGTAGATAGTCAAGCTATTGTTGATGCCATAAAACAAGGCGATAAAATAGACAGTATAGAAATTGTTAGGGTGGGTGCCGAAGCTGAAAAATGGAATGCTGTAGAAGCGTTTAGAACTTTTGAAGGCTCAAGAGAAAAGAGAATTGCAGAAGAAAAAGCAGCCCAAGCTTCAGAATTAGACAAAGTAGCTGCTGGTTTTGAAGAAACAGCAAGTGGGTTGCGCTATAAAATAATTCAGAAAGGTGATGGTAAAAAAGCTGTGGCTGGGATGCATGTTTCAGTTCACTATCAAGGAGCTTTAATAGATGGAACCGTATTTGATTCTTCCTATAAGAGAAAAGAACCCATTGATTTTCAAGTGGGTGTAGGGCAAGTGATTAAAGGCTGGGATGAAGGTATTTGCTTATTGCAAGTAGGAGATAAGGCTCGTTTTGTAATTCCTTCTGCCTTAGGATATGGTAGCGCAGGTGCAGGTGGGGTTATTCCGCCAAATGCCATACTCGTTTTCGATGTGGAATTAATGAAAGTGAGTTAATTTCATAAAATTTAAAAGGTAATTAAAAAGGGTTTCAAAATTTATTGGAACCCTTTTTTAATTTTAGTTCTTCTGTTAACGCTGACCAACAAAAGGACCATATTAACAAAGATTAAAACCATAAGAATACTAAAAAAGGTAGCCATAGTTAGTTAGATTAAAAGGTTGTACTACTCATGAAACATCTACAACAGGTAAAACCCTACTATTAAATTGTTCTAATTTTTGCTTTTGATGTCTTTATCCTGAAAAAATAACGTATAAGTGTTAGGTGTCATTTCAATACTTAAGCTAAAAAACGATTTTAATTAGTAGCGCTATCTCGTAAGATTTTGTGGGGGAACTTGTCACATACCAAATAGATGCGAAATATGTAAGAAAGTTGCGTTCTAGATGAGACTATTTTTTGACCATTAAAAGTTATGTAGCAATATTAACGGCTCTTCGGGGAAAGTAAATAGTCAGGTACTAATTTGCAATAAAAAAGCCCAACGTAATAGTTGGGCTTCTAAATCAAAAAAAAGTTGTTACGTATGTATTATAGTACTTTTACATTTACTGCGTTCAATCCTTTTTTACCTTGTTGTAATTCAAATTCTACAACATCACCTTCGCGAATTTCGTCGATTAAACCAGAAATGTGTACAAAGTGATCTTCGCTTGAGCCATCTTCAGTGATAAATCCAAAACCTTTAGAATCATTGAAGAATTTTACTGTTCCTTTATTCATTATAAAATATTAAAAAAATTAATTAATGTGCAAATATAGTATAATTTAATTTAACATTTTCATTTTTTAGCGCTTATCTTAAAAAAAATCAATTTCATTAGGTCTAGATATAAAAAAACCTGATCAATAAGCGATCAGGTTTTGTAACAATAGTTTTATGAATTTACGACGGATCTGGCGTCA
This sequence comes from Cellulophaga sp. Hel_I_12, assembly GCF_000799565.1. NCBI lineage: Bacteria > Pseudomonadati > Bacteroidota > Flavobacteriia > Flavobacteriales > Flavobacteriaceae > Cellulophaga > Cellulophaga sp. Hel_I_12. The sequence continues at coordinate 1,307,199 of NZ_JUHB01000001.1, read as the reverse complement.
TGCGCAAATAAGGCTTAATTTCTTCAACACCTTTTGGGAAAATTTTGATAGCATCTTGGGTGCTAATAGCAGGACTTACCACAACTTTATCTCCGTTTTTCCAGTTGGCAGGAGTAGCTACTTTATGATGTGCAGTTAACTGCAATGAATCTATGACACGTAACAATTCGTAAAAATTACGGCCTGTAGACGCGGGATAGGTGAGCATTAATTTAACTGTTTTATCTGGAGCAATGATAAATACGGAGCGCACTGTTAGGGTACTATCTGCATTTGGATGAATCATATCGTAAAGATTTGATACCTTACGATCTTCATCAGCAATAATCGGAAAATTTACACTTGTATTTTGCACTTCATTGATATCTTTAATCCACTCCGCGTGTGAGGCGGCGCCATCAACACTTAAAGCAATCATTTTTACATTTCTTTGATCAAATTCGTCTTTAAACTTAGCGGCAGTTCCTAATTCTGTCGTGCAGACTGGTGTAAAATCTGCTGGATGTGAAAATAAAATTCCCCAACTATCGCCTAAATAATCGTAAAAATTTATCATTCCCAGAGAGCTATCTACTGTAAAATCTGGTGCTATATCTCCTAATCTAATAGTTGCCATTATGTCTTTTTTTTTATTTAAATTAATAGTCTATAAAACTAGTAGATTATATTGGAATATAAAGAGTTTAAGCGTTAAAAATCTATTAAAATTTTTGTTATTTTTATGGCTATGATAGAAAATTTAAAATATCCTATTGGCGTATTTGTACAACCTTCAAAAATTACAGATGATTTAATTGAGGATTGGATACACGTGCTAGAAGTACTCCCTGAACGTTTAAATGATGTCGTGAAAGATCTTTCAGATGAACAATTAAATACACCATACCGGCCAAATGGATGGACGGTCAGGCAACTTGTGCATCATTTAGCAGATAGTCACCATCATAGTTATACGCGGTTTAAATGGGCATTAACTGAAAAGTCTCCTTTAATAAAGCCTTATGACGAAAAAGAATGGAGTGAAATTTTTGATGCCAAATCAGCGCCGATTCAACTTTCATTAGATTATTTAAAAGCGCTACATAGCAAATTGGTGTATTTATTAAAAGGTTTGTCAGCTTCTGACTTAAAAAAAACATACCTACATCCAGATCATCCAAATCATCCTGTTTCTGTAGCTGAGAATATTGCAAAATATGCGTGGCATGGCAGTCATCATTTAGCCCATATTCAAGCTTTAATTCATCGTAAGGGTTGGTGATTTTCACTTAGAATTTTTTATTTCCATTTGATATTACATCCCATACTGGGTTTTTGAATACTTGAAATTGGGCGATTACTCAAAAGATTATCGATAGCATTTTTTAAATCAACTCCTGTCAAGGGTTTTTTATTCCCTGGTCGAGAATCATCTAATTGGCCGCGGTACACAAGGGCTAAATTTTTATCAAAAAGGTACATATCAGGAGTACAAGCCGCATCATACGCTTTAGCGACCTTTTGGGTTTCATCAAACAAATATGGAAAAGGATAATGCTCTTTTTTTGCCACTTGTTTCATGTAGTGTGGTGCATCTTGTGGATAATTCTCAATATCATTACTTGAAATAGCCACAAAGGAGATGCCTTTTTGTTGATATTCCAAAGCTATTTTGGTCAGTAAGGGATTTACATGAATTACATAAGGGCAATGGTTGCAAATAAAAAGGATGACCGTACCATTTTCTCCTTTTAAATCGTTTAAAAAAAGTCGTTGATCACTTATGGTGTCCATTAAGTTGAAGTCGGGTGCTATTGTGCCTAAAGGCAACATATTACTTGGTGTTAAGGCCATTTTCTTAGATATACCCCTAAAGTTATTAGAATTTTAAATATTTTCGGCTAATTTTAGGATTGAATTTTTAAATTACCATTCCAAATACGATGACATGAAGGAGCTGATACAAGGGTCAGATTTTGAGAAGATAGACATTCGAGTAGGAACAATTGTGAACGTTCTAGAATTTCCTGAGGCCAAAAATCCGGCTTATAAATTAGAAATTGATTTTGGTGCCGAAATAGGAATAAAAAAAACATCAGCACAGATTACCACATTGTATAAAGAAAGTGATTTAAAAGGAATGCAAGTCATAGCTGTTATAAATTTTCCTAAGAAACAAATTGCTAATTTTATGAGTGAATGTCTTATCTTAGGGGCAGTTCAAGGTAAAGAAGTTACTTTACTGCAACCCAATTTACCTGTAACCAACGGACTTAAAATAGCCTAATCATTTGTCAGTAAATAGCATAGATACCATTCATATCAATTTTAATGAAGCATCGCTATGGGTTTTAAATATGGCTTTGGCTTTGGTGATGTTTGGGATAGCCTTAGAAATATCATTGTCAGACTTTAAAGAACTTTTTAAAAATCCAAAACCCATTCTTGTAGGTGTTTTAAGTCAATTTCTGTTGTTGCCTGCGGTTACTTTTTTATTAGTTTTTAGCATCAATCCATTGCCCAGTGTAGCTCTAGGGATGTTTATGGTAGCGGCTTGCCCTGGTGGCAATATTTCTAATTTTATTACTCACATGGCGAAGGGCAATAGTGCACTCTCTGTTTGCTTAACCGCAGTAGCAACCCTTTTAGCTATATTTATGACTCCATTAAATTTAGAATTTTGGAGTTCATTTTACCCGCCGGCGGCTGCTATTTTAACAACGATTGCTATAGCACCCTTAGCGATGGTTAAACTTGTATTTTTATTACTTGGTATTCCTCTTGTGGCGGGTATGATGGTTAATTATTATTTGCCTGCACTTGCTAAAAAAGTAGCTAAATTATTAAAAGTTGTATCCCTAATATTTTTTGTTGTCTTAATTTTTATTGCCTTATATACCAATAGAATTATCTTTCTTGAGTATGTGTTTTACGTTTTTTGGATTGTTGTGCTTCACAATTTAGTGGCATTCACGACAGGGTTTTCCATAGCCAAAGTCTTTGGTTTATCCTCAGAAAATACAAGAACCATAACTATTGAAACGGGGATTCAAAATTCTGGATTAGGATTGTTATTGATTTTTACTTTTTTTGATGGTTTAGGAGGCATGGCACTACTTACTGCTTTTTGGGGTATTTGGCATTTGGTGTCTGGCTTAATCTTGGCTACTTTTTGGAGTTCTAAAACTATAGAAGATAAAAAGGAACTGGCTTGAAAGATTTAATTTATAAAATAGTTAGAGCAGTTGTTAAAGGCTTGTTGCACCTTTATTTTGGTCAAATAGTAGTTCGCGGAATTGAAAATGTACCTAGAAATAAACCTGTTTTGTTTTTATCAAACCATCAGAATGCTTTTTTAGATACTATTTTAATTGGCACCGCTTGTGGCCGAAGTCCTTTTTTTTTGACACGTGCCAGTGTGTTTAAAAATAAAATACTAAAATCGATTTTTACTTTTTTTAAAATGATTCCTATTTACAGAATTAGAGATGGAATCAAATCCCTAAAAAATAATGAACAAACGTTTTACATTTGCACAGAACTCCTAGCGAAGAGCGAAGCAATTGTACTATTTCCTGAGGGGAATCACAATTTAAAAAGGAGGGTTAGGCCACTAAGCAAAGGGTTTACCAGAATTATTTTATCTAGTTTAGAAAAATTTCCGGATTTAGATATTTATATAGTACCTATTGGTTTAAACTATAAAAACGGAGCAAATTTTCCAGATAAGGTAGCCGTATTTTATGGTGAGCCTATTCGAGTACAAGACGTATATAATGCTCAAGATGTGGTTCGTTCTAAAGATATTTTTATAAAATTAGTTCATGAGCAATTAAAAACATTAACAACGCATATTGAAAGTGAAAAGGACTACGATGCCATTATTGAAAAATTAGAACTGTTAGGAGCTGATTATTTAGTTCCTGAGAATATCAATAAGAGTTTAATTCCTATCACAGAAAGCACAAAAATACCAGAGATCAAAAGTAGTCAAGGTTGGTTTGACTTTTTTAGTAAATTTATTTTCTTGCTGTTTAATTTTCCAATGGTGTTCTCGTGGAGAAGGTTTATTAAACCAAAAATTAAAGAACAAGAATTTATTAGTACCATGCGATTTGCTTTCTCAGTAATTGCTTATCCTTTTTATTACCTATGCATACTAGTTTTAGGAATATTTTTTTGGGATATACCTATAGCACTTATGATAAGTATCGCTTTGTTTTTAGGTAATTTGACCTATACCAAATTTAGCTAAAAAAAAACAGGAAGCACATTTACTATGTACTTCCTTTTTTATAAGTCATCAACTTTTTAAACTACTACATCAAATCTCCAAAGAAAATAGCATTCATTAATAATTTATTGGTACCGTACCAAAAAGCTCTAAAGTTGGTGTTGTCTGTGAATATGATCACATTTCCACTTCCAGAACCTTGGACCTGAAATGGGACACTATTTTTAAGCAATTTTAATTTTTCTTCAGAAATATACCCACTTAATAGGGGGTTATTGGTGTATTGAATAGGGTTGTTGTAACTATTTTTATTGGGCTCTATAAAGATATTGGTATTTCGAAATAAGGCTAAATGATTGTTTTTATAACCGAAATTTATAGGATGCGATCTATCGATTTTGGTGTCAAAAATAGCACCACCGGTTACTTGTGCACCTGAAAATTTTTCTCTTTGTTCGTAACTGATGTTTTTGGCTACAAGCGTATCATTTTTAAACTTCAGTTTTATAAATTCATTTTTTTCTAACCAATTTGTTGTACCTCTATACCCAATTAAATTACCGCCATTTCGCACCCAGGTTTTTAATTTTTCAGTACCAGATTTATCTAAGCCACTATTGGTGTTTGGCATAATAATCGCCGTATACCGATCTAAATCAGTCCTGCTGAAGTAATCAGCATCTAATTTTGTGAGCTTTATATCATAACGTTGGTCAAATAAATGCCATATTTCTCCGGCATCGTAAGACGTGATACCATTACCTACCAAGATAGCTACTTCTTGTTTTTTGATTGTTTTAAATTCATTACTACCTAAATCAATACCAACAGTGTGCCCAGTACCTACCGAAACAATCTCAATGGCACTTTCTTGTGCTACCGTCGCTAAAAAGGTATGAAGCTCAGTGGCATCTAAATCTTGATTCTGAACAGGAATCATAATAGTACCATAGTCATAAGACTTACCTTCCACACTAAAAGGTGTTTTACCAACTTTAACACGAATACCCTTATTTAAAATGGCATTTAATGCTTTTGGGGAGTAATATTCGTGCCATTCAAACAAGTATGCGTAATTTGCTTTAGGGCCAATAGAACCTTTCAAGGGAGCTAATTTCGTAATTTCACTCCCTGCATTACTTAAGGAGTTTACTTCTTCATAATCCACATCAAAGGCTAGGGGAAATGTCCAAGCCGAAATATCATAAAAAAGACTGTCCGTAAATGTGGTTCTTTTTTCGAACATCGCTTTTACTAGTCTTTGGTTTCTTTGGTTTAATGGAATTACATAACTATTTTCTTTCTTAAAATTTTTGCCATTAATAGTAGCATCATTAGCCAGAGAGTGGAATTTTATTTTTTGACGTTCTAGTATTTCTGCTAAATGCCAAGCTTTTGCAGCATCTTTGCGATCTCCGAAAATTATCGCGTTATTTTTGCTTTTTAAGGCTTCATTAGCAGCATCTTTAAAAAACTGCTGTTGGTATTTTAATATTTTAACCCGCATCGCTTGTGCAGCTTCAATGGTAGAAACCGCAGTTGTAAATTGGTTGCGTATCGTAAAAGGAAAGGTTATAATTCCGTTGTCACTTTCTTGAATATGACCACGAGAACTCGCTTGTTCAAATAAAATACCTATACCTCCATTAACATCAGGAAAGGTAGAGCCCTTACCGTAATAGTAATCATCATAATCTTCTTCAGAATAATATAGAGAACCAATTTTATCTAAGGCTTTAGAGTGGAATGTACCTATTTCGGCTGTAAGTTCTTGGTTTATTTTTGGTGTTAGTGGATGCACTCTATTGGGTTCTCCTGGCTGAAAAAAGAAGCTAGAGTTCGTCCCCATTTCATGATGATCAGTTAAAATATTAGGCATCCACTTATGAAAAGTTTCAATGCGAGCTCTGCTTTCTGGCAATTGAACAGGTAGCCAATCTCTATTCATATCGAACCAATAATGATTGGTGCGTCCGCCTGGCCAAACTTCGCGGTATTCTCTATCGTTTCCATCGGGGTTTAAATTGTCACTTCGGTGCATGTTAGCCCAATAGGCAAAACGTTGTAAGCCGTCAGGGTTAAACGATGGATCCATTAAAATAACCGTTTCTTCTAGTAATTTTTCAATTTCAGGACCTTGAGCTGCTGCTAAATAATAAGCATAAGCTAAACCGGCGTTTGCCCCACTTGGTTCATTACCATGGATAGAAAAACCTTGGTAAACAACGATTGGAATGCTGCTGACATCTGCATTACTTCCTTCACTAGTGGTGATGGCATGGTGATTTTGTTGAATGTCAGCTATGTTTTGATGATTTTTTGGAGCGGTAATCGTAAGTAATAGTAAAGGACGATCTTCAAAAGTCTTACCACGATCCTCAAGGCTAATGCGATCACTTGCCTTGGCTAATGCTTGCATATAGTAAACTAATTTATCGTGCGTTACGTGCCATTCACCTACCTCATGTCCGATGATTTCAGAGGGCTTAGGAATCTCCTGGTTGTAACTTACATTTTGCGGTAAGTAGTACTCTAAACTTATTTTTTCTTGGGCCTGTGCAACTGTGCAGATAAGTGTAACTAGCGTGAGTAGTATTTTTTTCATAATTATTTGGTTTTAGAATACTGTAAAATAAAAAACGACCCTTTTTGAAAAGAATCGTTCTTACATCATTTAAATATATTAAATATCATCAAAATTTACATCGGTAAAGCTATCCGGGGAATTTTCGGTAATCGTATCCTCATCTTCTTTTTTAAAATCTTTTTGATGACGCTCTGAAATTACTTCTTGCCCTTTTTCGTTAATGATGTACTCCATCATTTCATCTAAATTTTCTTTAAAAGCAGAAAAATCTTCTTTGTAGAGATAAATTTTATGTTTTTTGTAATGAAAAGAACCATCGTCATGTGTAAATTTTTTGCTTTCGGTTACGGTTAAGTAGTAATCTCCTGCTTTTGTACTTCTAACATCAAAAAAATAAGTTCTTCTACCTGCTCTCAATACTTTCGAATAAATTTCCTCTTGATCCATTGCGTCTCTATCTGCCATATTTATAATCGTATAGTGTTATTGATTTTCTATAATGTCAAAAGTGGAAAAAAAAAGCTAATCTGACAAGATTTTTTTAGTTTTCTTTGTCGAGTAGTTGGTCATTATATAATTCTCTATAATACCCTTCAACGTCCATAAGGGCATTATGTGATCCTTGTTGTAATAAAGCGCCTTCTTTCAAAATAATAATTTTATCTGCATTTTTTGCCGAAGATACTCTATGACTCACAATTAAGGTAGTTCTATTGGTAGAAGCATTTTTTAGATTGTTTAATATTTTTTCTTCTGTCTCTGTATCGACCGCTGAAAGACAATCATCAAACAAATAAATTTTTGGGTCTTTTATGAGGGCTCTTGCTATAGAAACGCGTTGTTTTTGACCCCCACTTAAGGTAATGCCTCTTTCTCCAAGAACAGTTTCATATTGTTTACTGAAGTCCATAATATTTTTATGAACTACAGCTTGCTTCGCAACAGCAATAACTTCATCATCAGTAGCCTCTTCTTTGCCGAATTTAATATTATTTTTTATCGACTCTGAAAAAAGAAAGGCATCTTGCGGTACCGTTCCTATTTCATTTCTGAGGCTGTTGAGATTTAGTTTTTTAATAGGTACATCATCGATTAAAATTTCTCCAGCGCTAACATCATACAAACGAGCCACTAAATCTAAAATAGTTGATTTTCCAGAGCCTGTTTTTCCAATAAAAGCCACAGTTTCTCCTTTTTCAATGACGAACGAAATATTTTTTAAGGCTGTTATCTCAGTGTCTTCATAAGTAAAACTTACATTTTTAAACTCAATCTTCCCCTGAATTGGTGTTGGTTGAAGCGCTTCATTTTTTATGCTTGGAACGATACTTAAAAATTCATTTATTCTTTTTTGAGATGCCTCTGCCCTTTGCACTATAGAGGTCAACCAACCGATAACAGCTACAGGCCAGGTTAACATATTGACGTAAATAACAAATTCTGCAATAACACCTATAGAGTCTATTTCTCCATTGATGTATTGATTACCACCAATATAAATCACAAAAATATTACTGATACCAATTAATAAAACCATTAACGGGAAGAACCAGGCATTTACCCTAGCCAAATCCATACTTTTGGTTTTGCCCTCATTGGCTAAATCAGTTAATTCTTGGTTTATTTTACCCTCTAAGCCATAGGCCTTAATAACAGAAATACCTGAAAATGATTCTTGAGTAAAGGTTGATAATTTTGATAAAAATTGCTGAACTATGGTACTACGCTGGTGAATAACCTTACTTATTTTATAAATTAAAACAGATAAAATAGGCAAAGGAATTAAGGTATAGGCCGCTAGAACTGGAGCGTTTATAAACATAATGGGTATAATACAGGCAAAAAGTGTCACGGTGTTTATACCATACATTAAGGCAGGGCCAGCATAATTTCGAACTTCACCTACGTCTTCACTAATGCGATTCATTAAATCACCTGTTCTATTTTTTTTATAAAAATTTAGATTTAGAAGTAAATAGTGATCAAAAACTTCATTTTTTAAATCGTACTCAATATATCTTGATACTTTAATAATTGTTTGCCGCATTAAAAACGTAAAAAGAGCCGCTAAAAGTGCTGTTCCAACAATGATTAAAATATTTTCTAATAAAAGTTCCTTAGCTTCTGGTTTAGCAATGATATCACTGCCATAATCTTCGACAACCTGAATCGATTTTTTTACATAAGAAGGGGTAACCAATGAAAATACTCTGGCAATAATGGTAATAAATAATCCTAACAATAATTGTATACCATATTTTTTGAAATATTTATTGATATATTTTAATTCCTTCATACCTTATAATTGTAGTAACATCCTTTTTACAGACAATTCGACAAAGATAACAGTTTGTACTAAAACCAAACGGAATAATACAAATAAGATATCCTAAAAGCATAGGTGATTTTAAAAATATAATCCTATTTTTGCGCCTTTAAGTTTAACTAAAAATAAGTTCTTTATAATGCTAACAAGAAGGCACGTGCGAGTAAAAGTAATGCAAAGTGTGTACGCATTAACACGTTCTAATGATGATTCTTTAGAAAAACAACAGAAGTTTTTAAAGTTCAGTATAGAAAACACCTATGCATTATACTTATTAATGCTCAGTTTGGTGAAAGAAATACATGCCTTAGCCAAAGATCAAGTAAAACTATCTTCGAATACCTACCTTACTTCCACGACAGATAATTATCTGGACAAGGAAAAATTTATCAATAATGAGTTTCTAAAGCTAATTGCTGACAATGCGCCATTTAAAGCCGAATTAGAACGAAGAAAGCTAGATAATTGGTATTTAAACGATGAGTACGTTAAACTTTTATACAAGGAGATTATACAAAGTGATTTCTACAAAGTATACATGAACAAAAAGGGTTCAAACTTTGATGAAGACAAGCAATTAATTGTGGATCTCTACAAAAACATCATTGCTCCCAACGATAAAATCTATGATTATTTTGAGGACGATAAACTAACTTGGGTAGATGATATTCCGCTTGTAAATACCTTTATTTTAAAGTTATTTAAGAAAGTAAAGCCCAATGCCTTAGCCTCTTATTTTTTACCAGAATTGGTAAAGGATCAAGATGATATTGTTTTTGCTAACAAGTTATTGACGAAAACCTTACTCAATAATGAGGCATTAGTGAAAGAAATTGAAGTAAAAACGCCCAATTGGGATAAAGACAGAATTGCAGATATAGATGCCATACTATTAAAAATGGCCATCACCGAATTATTACATTTTCCATCAATTCCAGAGCGCGTCACCATGAATGAATATTTGGAGCTAGCAAAAGAATATAGTACACCAAAAAGCAGCACGTTTATTAATGGAATTTTAGATAAACTAGTTAAAGAGTATCAAAAAGAAGGAAAACTTAATAAATTAGGAAGAGGCTTATTGTAAATATTGTTTATTTTTGTCAGAAATTATAAAACTTTAAACGTTTATGAAAAAAATAGTAATCACCTTAAATCTTTTATTAGTTGTTGCATTAGTATCGTGTAAAGAAGATGCTACTAGTAAAATTATTAATTCAAACGTTCAAGTCGCAGAGCAAAGAGATGCTGATGCGAAGAAAATTCCTGTGATGAGTTTCGATAAAACGGAACACGATTTTGGAACTATTGGAGCGAACCAAGCGCAAGAAACCTTATTCAAATTCACTAATACTGGTAATGCCCCTTTAGTTATCACTTCTGCGACGAGTACTTGTGGTTGTACCGTTCCTGAAGTTCCAAAGGAGCCAATATCTCCAGGAGAATCAGGAGAATTATTAGTAAAATTCAATGGTGCAGGCGCCAATGCTGTTTCTAAAATTGTTACCGTTACGGCGAACACGGCAAAAGGTACAGAGCAACTTACCATCAAAGCATTTGTAACACCTGCAAATGCAATGCCCGCAGGTCCATTAAAACAATCTTAATAAAAAATAATGTTAGAAAAATATCCATTTTTACCTTTAATTGCCATATTTATAGTTTTTTACTTCTTTATGTTGGCACCCCAACGAAAACGCCAAAAACAGGAAAAAAAGTTTAGTGCGGAATTAAAAAAAGGAGATAAAGTTGTTACTAAAAGTGGCCTGCACGGAAAAATTGTAGAGCTAAGCGAAAAAGATGATTCTTGTATTATTGAAACAATGGCAGGAAAATTAAAATATGAACGCTCAGCACTTTCCATGGAAATGAGTTCAAAATTAAATGCACCAGCAGTTATTGAAAAAAAGTAATACTGATGTATTATTTAAAATAAAAAAAGCACCTTAACATTAAGGTGCTTTTTTATTGTCAATCATTTTTGCTTTGAAATATAATTGTTAGCATTTAGGCTTTCTGCGCGGTAAGCTCACAAATTTTGATAATTACAGCGATAGCACTTTGCATACTTTCAACCGGAACATATTCATATTTTCCGTGAAAATTATGGCCACCTGCAAAAATATTAGGGCAAGGTAGACCCATAAAACTAAGTTGCGAACCATCGGTTCCACCACGAATAGGTTTTATAATTGGGGTGATATTTAATAGTTCCATAGCTTCTTTAGCGATGTCTACGATATGAAAAACGGGTTCTATTTTTTCACGCATATTAAAATATTGGTCTTCGATACGGATATCAATTGCGCCACCATGAGCAGCATTTAAATTCGTTGTTATTTTTTGTAAAAGTTCCTTACGCTGCTTAAACTCTTCCTGATCGTGATCTCTTATTATGAGTTTTATTTTTGAAGTTTCGATGGATCCTGAAATATGATGCACATGAAAAAAACCCTCCCTTCCTGATGTTTTTTCAGGGACTTGATCTCTTGGTAGTAAGGCTATAAATTCATGGGCAATAGTGATGGCACTTACCATTTTATTTTTGGCATATCCAGGGTGTACACTTTTGCCCTTTATCGTTATTTCTGCGCTTGCGGCGTTAAAATTCTCGTATTCTAATTCACCTATTTGGCTCCCATCCATAGTGTAAGCCCAGGATACACCAAATTTTTTAACATCAAATTTGTGGGCCCCTCTCCCTATTTCTTCATCAGGTGTAAAACCTACCCTTACGGGTCCGTGTTTTATTTCAGGATGCTGAATTAAATACTCCATAGCCGTAATAATCTCAGTTATCCCAGCCTTGTCATCTGCGCCTAAAAGGCTTGTGCCGTCTGTTGTAATTATTGTTTGACCTTTATATAACAATAAATCTTCAAAATAATCAGGAGATAAAATTATGTTTTCATCTTTGTTCAATACGATATCTTTTCCATCGTAATTTTTAATAATTTGAGGCTTAACGTTTGCGCCCGAAAAGTCAGGAGAGGTATCAAAATGAGAAATAAAACCTATGGCAGGGACATTTTTATCGGTATTACTGGGCAGTGTCGCCATGATATAGGCGTACTCGTCGATCGTAACATCTTGCATGCCAATAGCTTTTAATTCGGTGACTAAGGCATGTGCTAAAACCCATTGCTTTTTGGTACTAGGTGTCGTTTTTGAGCTTGCATCGCTTTGGGTGTCTATAGTTACATAGCTTAAAAATCGGTCTATGATGTGTTGCATTCTTTTTTTTTATAAAAGTACGATTTGGTCATTTTATAAAGGCTTATTTCATCGATTATGTTCCTTTGTAGAATTATAATATTGTAATTGATAATCAAAGGGTTATAGGTTTTTGTTAAAAAAAAAGGTATATTTGAGAGGACCTCAAACTTAAATAAATGAATATTTCGCCTGAAAAATCAACATGGTTTTTGTTTGTTCAAGGCGATTTGAATATGTTTTCTTTGATATTTAAAGAATATTATCCGTTTTTGCATAATTATGGTTTAAAAATCTCTAATGATATTGATTTTACCGAAGATTGTTTGCAAGATTTTTTTATATATCTCTACGAACATCGTGAAAGTTTAGGGGAGGTGAATCATATAAAGTCTTATTTATTTATATCGTTTAGAAGAGCAATCTTGAAAAGACTAAAAGAGAAAAGAAAAATTGTCGCGCTTAAAAATCCGTATGAAAGGATTAAAAAATTTCAGTTTTCTCAAGAAGAATTAACAGTTCAAAGAGAATTTACTTCAATTCAAAAAGACACTCTTTCTTTGCTACTTAACAAGCTATCTACCCGCCAAAAGGAAGTGGTTTACTTAAAATATTATAGCAACTTAAAAACAACTGAAATTGCAGAAGTGATGCAAATTAGTTATCAGAGTGTTTTAAACATGCTTCAAAAGGCTTTCATAAAACTTAGAGCTAATGTTGAAGACGAAACCATTCGTGCTATTTTAAAAAAAACTTAAAATTTTCTTAAAAAAAATAGGGTATAAAACAAATACGATCTTCTCTTTATAAGTAGAGAGCTATTTTTTTGGCTTGTGATCTGGTTATGAAAGAGGAAAACGATATTTTTTTAGAAAAGCTTTTGAATGACGCTTCTTTTGAGAATTGGGTGCAAAAGACAAATAAAAACGATATTGTTTTTTGGGATGCCTGGGTGAAAAATAATCCTGACAAACTAAAATTGGTATACATGGCTAAATCAATTTTATTGGGAATTTCTTTTGATAAGAACCTTATCTATGAAGACTATGTTAATGAAAGGTTGAGTCAAGTATTAGAAAAAATTCATTTGGTCAAAAATTCAAAGTTAAAAATATACCAGGATAAAGCTAGAATCAAAAGATTACAATTTTCACTAGCTTCTATTGCGGCTGTTGGTATATTATTTTTGACTATTATTTTTTTTAGGGATAATCAGGTAGTATATAAAACTGGTTTTGGAGAAACCTTAGATTTAAAATTAGCCGATGGTACTTCTGTTATTCTGAATGGTAATTCTGAAATAAGCTATGAAAAAAATTTCCCGAGGGCTGTTTATTTAGAAGGTGAAGCTTATTTTAAGGTGAAGGCAATACCCGCTACGAAAGCTAAATTTTGGGTTCAAACCGAAAATTTAAAAGTTGAAGTTTACGGTACGCATTTTAATGTAAGAGCTAGAGATAAAAAAACCGACGTTTTGTTGGATGAAGGGTCTATTCAATTGGTCTTTAAAAGTGGAGAGAACAAAAAAATGATTCCTGGAGAATTAGTTTCCTTTTCTGAAAAACAAATGACTCATGAGAAAATTAATACATCTTTAAAATACGCCACATGGAAAAACGACACCTATATATTTAATAATATGCCCCTTATAGAGGTAATGAAATATATTGAAAACACCTATGGAATACCCTCTGAGTTTAAAAATACGGAATCAAAATCATTACTTATCTCCGGAGGAATCCCTAATGAAAATTTAGCCATTTGTCTATCAGCAATTCAAAAATCTGTTGGGGTTGATATTAAAATAACAACTGATAAACTAATAATTAACTAATGAATACTAACTAAAACAAAAACTATAATGAAAAAACAAATTTTAAAAACAACGTTATTCCTGTTTTTATGTATAGGAATGCTGCAGAGTAGTGCTGCAAACAGCACTTCTTTGGCTAAGGAGACAAAAACAGTTTATTTGTCTGATTTTCTAAAAGAAATTGGAGATAAACATAAGGTATTTTTTACGTATAATACAGACTTATTGACGCGTTCTACACTAAATCCGTCAGAATACCAATATGCTCAGTTAGATGCAATTTTGAATAAACTTGAAGAAAAGACAGGTTTTGATTTCGAGTATTTGGGCAATAGCTATTACGTAGTGTATCACAAAAAAGACGAACGTTTACCCTTAAAAAAAGTAATGTCTTTTACGACTGCTGCGCCCAAACTAGTTGAAATAGCGCTTAAAACACAACAACAAATTACGGGTAAGGTTGTAGATGAAGATGGCACTCCATTACCTGGTGCTTCTATTGTAAAAAAAGGAACAACAGTTGGTAGTACTACAGACTTTGATGGTAATTTCAGTATAGACGCCGCTATTGGTGATGTTTTGGTGGTTTCTTATATTGGTTTTGAAAGTAAAAATATCACGGTGAACAATAGCAATATGACCATTAGACTTTCCTCTGGTCTAGCTTTATCCGAGGTGATTATTGTAGGGTCTCGTAACCCAAACAGAACAGCTACAGAAAGCACCGTACCTGTTGATGTTATCGACATGAAGGAATTAAATAGTGTGGCACCACAGGTAAATTTGAACCAAATACTTAACTACGTAGCACCTTCGTTTACTTCTAATACTCAAACAATTTCTGATGGTACGGATCACATTGACCCTGCGTCATTAAGAGGTTTAGGACCAGATCAAGTATTGGTCTTAATTAATGGAAAAAGAAGGCATACTTCTTCATTGATAAATGTAAATGGAACTTTTGGTAGAGGTAGTGTAGGTACCGATTTAAATGCCATACCAGCTGCAGCAATTCAGCGTATTGAAGTATTAAGAGACGGTGCTGCTGCTCAGTATGGTTCAGATGCCATTGCAGGTGTTATTAACATCATATTAAATAAAAGCGTAAACGAATTAACAGCTACGGTAACTACTGGTGCTAATTTCACCGAAAATGCAAACGGCCAAACAGGTGGCGTTGACGGGGCTACAACTAACGTTGCCGCAAGTTATGGGCTGCCAATTGGTGATAATGGAGGTTTTATAAATTTCTCAGGTGATTTTGATGTACGTCAAGATTACAGTAGAATGAATGAGTGGGAAGGAAGTATTTTTAATTTGTATAACACCGTTGAGCGTGTCGCTAATGCCGATGGGTATGATATTTCTCAATTATTAGATGGTGATATGGCAGATGTAATACAATATACTGATCTAGCAGGTATAAACCGAAATGGCGCCACAAGTCAAGCCGATTTAAGAACCTTATTAGGTGCTGACAACACAACAGCAGAATTAGCCGCTAGAGGTCAGGAACGAAGTGATTACAACATGCGTGTGGGACAATCTGCTTTAAGAGGTGGTCGTTTGTTTGCCAACTTCTCGATGCCTTTAGATCAGAACGGGACAGAATTGTATTCTTTCGCTGGGATTAGTTCAAGAACAGGTAATTCAGCGGGTTTTTATAGGCTTCCAAACCAAAGTAGAACCTATACTCCTGCTTATATAAACGGATTTTTACCTGAAATTAATTCAACGATTAAAGATAAATCTTTATCGGTAGGTATTAAAGGAATGATAGGAGATTGGAGTGTTGACTTTAGTAATACCTATGGTAAAAACTCCTTTTTATACACTATTGGTAATACGATAAATGCATCTTTACAAAATTCGTCTCCTACCTTTTTTGATGCCGGTGGGTTCTCTTTTGCCCAAAATACCACGAATTTAGATGTAACTCAGTTTTTTGATGACGCACTATCTGGGTTAAACGTAGCTTTTGGAGCGGAATATAGGGTAGAGAATTATGATATTGTAGCTGGAGAGGAAGCCTCTTATGGCCAATACACGAATGCAGGGCAATTAATTACCTTAGCATCACAAACGCCTGCTCAAGATTTCTTCGGGGCGGGAAGACCAGGAGGATCTCAGGTTTTTCCAGGCTTTGGTCCTAAAAACGAATTATCAAGAGGACGCAGTAGTGTAGGTGCATATTTTGATGTTGAAGCCGATTTTACTGATCGATTTTTAGTCAGTTTTGCTACGCGCTTTGAAGATTATAGTGATTTTGGTTCTACGATTAATTTTAAACTAGCTTCAAGGTATAAAGTAACAGATAATGTGAACATTCGTGGCGCCGTAAATACGGGTTTTAGAGCACCATCCTTACATCAAATTAACTTTAACTCTACGTCCACAATTTTTGATCAAAATGGAGATCCACAAGAAGTGGGCACGTTTGCTAATGATAGCAGAGCGGCAAAACTATTAGGAATTCCAGAACTAAAAGAAGAAACATCGAGTAGTGTAAGTTTAGGGTTTACAGCAAAAATTCCAGATGCAAATTTGACCGTGACTGTTGATGGGTATTTTGTGAAGATCGATGATCGCGTAGTTTACACAGGGCAATTTAGTGGACCAGGAACAGGAACTGAATTAGATAACTTATTACGCCAGGCAAATGCAACAGCAGCTTCATTTTTTGCAAATGCTATTGATACTGAATCGAAAGGATTAGATCTTGTCATTACTCATAAAGCAAGTTTAGGTGCTAACTGGAATTTAAAATCTGATTTAGCCAGTACTTTTTCGCAAACCAGAAAAGTAGGTAATATTAATGCCTCTCAGGTGTTGCGAGATGCAGGTTTAGTGGGTACTTATTTTCCTGAAGATAGTAGAGTGTATCTCGAAGAAGCAGTTCCAAGAACGAAAGTAAATTTATCGAATAGTTTAACTTCTGATAAAATGGTATTCTTTTTGAGAAATGTATTTTTTGGTGAAGTTACTGAGGCTACCACTACCATTGCCAACCAGCAAGTTTTTAGTTCTAAGATTGTGACAGATTTATCTGTAGGGTATAAGGCAACAGATGCTTTAACCTTTACTATTGGAGCAAATAATTTACTGGATGTTTATCCTGATAGAGCTGAAGCCGCATTTGGTAATAGAAGTGACGGACGCTTTGATTGGTCAAGAAGAGCACAACAGTTTGGTATTGGCGGTAGATTTTTATTCGCAAGAATAAACTTTACCTTGAAATAAATTAAATTTTAAATCTTGTAAAAGGCTACCTTTCGGGTGGCCTTTTACTTTTTTACCATGTAGCATATATACTTTTTACCTAAAATTACGTTTATATTTTAGTTTTACTTTTTTTAAAAAATCCTCAGAATGAATTTTAAACCTATACTTTTTTTCTTGATAATTTCATGCATGCCGTTTATGTCTGTGGCACAAATGTGTATTTTGAATGTTGGGAGTGAAAATTCAGATCAAATAAAACAAGTTTTCCAACTAAATGAAGATCAGATTGTTGCTTTAGATGCCTCTAAATTGATTTTGAATCAAGAGATTGCTGTATTGCAAGAGCAAGTACAAGAACTGATAAAAAACCACCCGCAAAGCAATCCTGACGAGTTGATGGTATTCGCTAAAAAACACAAAGATCTCGAAGATCAAATGTTTAGTCTCACCATAGCCTACGACCAAAAGCTGATTTCATTATTTAATGAAAAGCAGTACGAACGCTATCTTTTACTATGTACTAAGGCAAATAGAACGCCGATTGTTAAATTGCAGGAATAAAGTTTACTTTTCTGTTGATAAAAAAGTAGGAGATTCGCAAACTTCCCCTAAGCTAGTTTGTATTTTTGCTTAAATTTTGAAGAGCATGTACAAGTTTTTACTTCGGCCTATATTTTTTTTATTTGATCCAGAAAAAGTACATCATTTTTCGTTTTCGATGATTCGCCTCTTTGGGAAAATTGGTTTTTCCAAGTTATTCAGGGCAATTTATGTTATTGAAGATAAAAGGTTAGAGCGTACGCTATTCGGTATCACCTTTAAAAATCCTGTTGGTTTAGCTGCTGGTTTTGATAAAAATGCCCAGTTATTTAATGAATTATCTGATTTTGGCTTCGGCTTTATCGAAATAGGAACGCTTACACCAAAACCTCAAGAGGGTAATCCAAAAAAAAGACTTTTTAGATTAGAGGCCGATAAGGCCATTATTAACCGAATGGGCTTTAATAATTTAGGAGTACTTGAAGCTGTTGAAGAATTGAAAAAAAAACATCGTGTACTTATTGGGGGTAATATTGGTAAAAACAAAGTAACACCTAATGATAAGGCGACTTTAGATTATGTATTGTGTTTTGATGCCTTATTCGACTATGTCGATTATTTCGTAGTTAATGTTAGTTCTCCAAACACGCCTGGTCTAAGGGAATTGCAAGATAAGGAGCCATTAACGGCCTTGTTAAATCAATTAAAACTTCAAAACACAAAATTGGCCATCAAAAAGGCAGATAAAGAAAAACCAATCTTATTAAAAATAGCACCTGATTTAACGGATAATCAATTGCTAGATATCATTGCCATTGTCGCTACGACCAAAATTGATGGGATTATAGCCACAAACACGACGATTAGTAGAAAAGACTTAAAATCGCATCAGCTGTTGTTAGAGGAAAATGGAGGGTTAAGTGGGCTTCCCTTGCGTGATCGCAGCACAGAAGTAATTCGGTTTTTAGCTGAAAAAAGTAACAAAGCATTTCCGATCATCGGTGTGGGCGGTATAAACTCTCCTGAAGATGCCTTAGAGAAATTAGATGCAGGCGCAGATTTAATTCAGTTGTGGACGGGTTTTATTTATGAAGGTCCTTCTTTGGTAAAGAAAATCAACAAAGCAATATTGAACAGAACAAAGTCTTAAAAAATCCTTACTTCACCCAATAATCAACGACCAACACATCTTCTAAAAATGGTGTTAATAGCGCTCCAAAAGCTTTATGGTCAGGGTGCGGTAGGTAAGTGGCTCTATCAGCTTCACTTTGAAAAGTTAAGAAAAAACAGTGCGTAAAATTTTTATTCAAATTTTCAGGACTGTTATTTAAACCCCATTCGTAGCTATAAATCTCAGAAATTTTGCTAGGTAGTTCGTGAAACGCCGCTTCTATTTCTTTGATTTTTTCAGAAGATGTACCTTTTTTGAACTGAAATAATACCACATGCCTTAATAAACCTGTATTTTTCATGACTTTTTCTTCCTGTATAACTTCTGATTGAGCTTGTAAGGTGCTATAAGTTGTCAAAGTCAAAAATAAAGAAAGCAATGTAATTTTTAATGTCATTAGATGAAGTTTTTAAATTTAAGTAAATATAGAGATAATAAATTACCACAGCTTTATGCTATCTTTAGGATTTTCTAATGTATACTATAATTCCATTGAACTATCAAATTCTTTACGCTTTTGTATTGGCCACCGCGACATTGGCCATAGCGCCAGGTCCAGATAATATTTTTGTACTAACCCAAAGTATGGTCAATGGTAAAAAGAAGGGTTTGGCAACGGTGGCAGGTCTTATGACAGGTTGCTTAATACATACCACTTTATTAGCCTTTGGAGTCTCTGTTTTAATTAAAGAAAATGAAACAATTTTTCAATTTATAAAACTGTTTGGGGCGGGGTACTTATTGTATTTAGCATATCAAGTTTTTAGGAGTCCGTCTGAAATTCAACTGAATGCTCAAGGTATTGAAGATAAAAGCCTCCTTCAACTTTTTAAACAAGGCTTTATCATGAATGTTTTAAACCCGAAAGTGACCATTTTCTTTTTGGCATTTTTTCCAGGATTTCTTTTTAGTGATGCGTTAAGTACAGTTATTCAATTTTATGTATTAGGTTTTATATTTATAGCAGTGTCATTTTTAATATTTGGTACTATCGCTGTATTGTCAGGTTTTTTAGGAAAATATTTAAAAGAATCACGCAAGCTTGGATTGCTGCTCAAATGGCTTCAAATTTTTGTTTTTGTTGCCATTGCTATTTATTTGGTGTTCTTTTAGGATCAATGTAATTTTTAATAAGGTATTAGCGGTCATCTTCCTTTTTGGAGGTATCCTTTTTTTATTTAAAACTCATTAAGGGCTTTCAAATAAATAATGGTAATTTTGAAATCGAGAATAAAAAATGAATGCCTGAGAAAGTTAAAATAATAGAATGTCCAAGAGATGCGATGCAGGGTATTAAGGCCTTTATTCCTACGGATGAAAAAGTAAAATACATTCAATCTTTAGTAGGTTGTGGCTTTGACACCATCGATGTAGGTAGCTTTGTGTCTGCTAAAGCTATTCCACAAATGGTAGATACCTCTGAGGTTTTGGCTCAGTTAGATATGTCGAAATCTCAAAGTAAATTATTAGCGATAGTAGCCAATATTCGAGGGGCGCAAGACGCTGTAAAAGAGGAAAAAATAGATTATTTAGGGTATCCATTTTCTATTTCTGAGAATTTTCAGATGCGAAATACCCATAAAACTATTGCAGAATCTATAGCTATTTTAAAAGAAATTTTGGCCCTTGCGCATCAAAACAATAAAAAGGTAGTTACCTATATTTCTATGGGTTTTGGTAATCCTTATGGTGATCCTTGGAATGTGGAAATAGTAGGGGAGTGGACCGAGAAATTAGCGGCTATGGGAGTTGAAATTCTCTCTTTATCAGATACGGTGGGAAATTCAACTC
The DNA here is from genome assembly GCF_000799565.1 of Cellulophaga sp. Hel_I_12. Lineage (NCBI taxonomy): Bacteria > Pseudomonadati > Bacteroidota > Flavobacteriia > Flavobacteriales > Flavobacteriaceae > Cellulophaga > Cellulophaga sp. Hel_I_12. Next base: position 1,286,323 of record NZ_JUHB01000001.1, on the reverse strand, counting down.
CGGAGGATATTCATTATTTATTTTCTAATTTAATTCCAAAATATCCAAAGATAGAATTTGGTGCACACTTGCACACGACGCCAACAAAATGGCACGAAAAAGTAGATGCAGCTTATCAAGCAGGATGCCGCAGGTTTGATGGTGCGGTGCAAGGTTTTGGGGGGTGCCCAATGGCAAAAGATGAGCTTACTGGTAATATGCCCACAGAAAAAATGTTGTCTTATTTCACTACTGCCAAGGCAGATACCAATGTAAACTGGATGGTTTTTGAGGCGGCCTATAATAAAGCTACTCACTTATTTTCAGCGTATCACTAACTAAAAAATTCCCCAGTATAGAGGAATTTTTTTAGGTGAAAATTGTTCTAAGCTGATACAATTTAGAAATTTAATTCTATGCCGGCATAAACGCCAAAAGGATGTCCGGGTCGAAGTCCAGAAGGCACTCTAGAAACTTCATAAGTTTCATTCAATAGGTTGATCATGTTTCCGGTGATGCCCAAATAATCATTAACGCGGTATTTTCCTGAAAAATCAAGAATAAAGTTGCTACCTACTTTTTCGTTTAATGGGATAGCACCGGTTCCTGCTTTTGTACGGAATTCTCCGTTGAAACGACCACTTAAATTAAGCTCGAACTTGGAATGTTCTAACGAAAGCATGGTGTTAAATTGATTTTTTGTAATGTACGGTAATTCATCGCCAACAGAAACTTCGCCCCAAAGGTCATCGTCACTTCCAAAGTTATTTAAAAATTCCGTATCTGTAAAGGTGTAGGCAAATGTTAGTGGTAAGCGAAATTTAGGATGATTTTTTAGGAAGGTATAGTTTACGAGAAACTCTATTCCTTTTACATTAACCTCTCCTGCATTGAACTGCTCTAAACTTCCTGTTCCGCCTGTAGCCGCAAGATCACTACCCAAAAGGTTGCTATAATCATTATAAAAACCAACAAGCTCACCAGAAAGACCATTAAATTGAAAACGAGAACCCAATTCAAAATTTGTACTTTCTTCCGCTTTTTCATCAACTTGACTAGTTGGTGGCGAAAAGCCTTTGTGTACACCTCCAAAAAATGAAACCTGATTGAAATTATAATTAAAACCAACGCCTGGGATTAGAATTTCAACTGAATTTTCTCTTTCAGATAGGTTAGTTCCTAATCGTGATACATCAGTTTTTCCAAAATCTATTCTACCTAAATTTATATTTTCGTAGCGTATACCGGGTGTAAGGGTAAGATTTTTATATTTTAGCTTATACAAGGTGTAAGCAGCAAAAGCATTGGCGTCACTGATTCTATTGGCGTCCGTTCCAGGGGTACCTGCTGAGGTTAAATTCATTTCGCCTGCCATTATGTTATAACCATCTATCCATTGAAACCTATCTTCTTCATCATAGTGATAACGCAATCCCACTTCAATATCATGATAGGTGTTTGCACCATTCCAATGGTAATCAAGCTTGGTCTGAATTCCTTTTGAAATGTATTTTCTGTTATTGGCCTTTACAAAAATAGCATCATCGCCCGAATTGGCGTTACCACTAACAATATCAAAATAGCTAGAAAATTCTGAAGGACTTTCTAGAATAGAAGAAATACCTTCTTGAATCCCATTGACAGCTACCTTATCTAGTTTATACCAGTTTCTGCTAAATCCATTGTAATAGGCTGTTGTTGCAATGCTGAAGTAATCGTTAAAATTAAAACTATGGGTAGCCATTATTTGGATATGATCTGCTGTCATCTCGTCATTTTGCGATCCCGCATAGCGCCGAAACGGAGTGCTTTCAAAATCGGCATCTGTTAGCCCTAGGTACGTTTCATCAGAAACTTCATCAGCATATTGAAATTTTACTTCAAGGTATTGCGGTAATTTTGCATCTTTTCCAGAATTTATTCTAAATTTTCCGACTACTTCATTTTTATCAAAACCAGTATTTCCACCGCCATCAAGATTTTTAAATCCGTCTGAATTAAAATTTAAATATTCTACCATATACCCAAATTTTTCTTTGCTTTCGCCTATGGCAGCATGTAATCTTCCGCTATTAAAACTTCCATAATTTGCGGATACTTTGGCGTTGAACGTAGTTGGGATCTGTGTAGAAATTAAATTAATTGCACCACCTGTAGTAAAAGGGCCGTATTGCACTTGACTGCTTCCTTTTAAGATTTCAACAGCATGCATTCGAGCCACGGATGGGAAATAATAAGCAGCTGGCGCACTATAAGGGGCAGGGGCAATTAAAACACCATCTTCCATTAGCGAAATTTTTGCACTACGCTCAGGTGAGGTACCTCTTAAACTTATATTAGGTCGCAAACCAAAACCGTCTTCTTCGTAGATTGTAACTCCTGGAACACTTCGTAAAACACGATTGATGTCTGTATAGTTAAACTTTTTTATCTCTTTTGGTGAGATGTAGTAGGCAGAACCCGTTCTGTTTCTTGCTTGAAATTTACTACCCAAAATGGTATTTGCAGATAAAACTACTTCTTTTAGTTGTATTATTTGAGCGGTACTGTCCTGTGACGCCTTTGCTGCTGTTTTATTTTGGGCATTTAAAAATGCGATAGTGAAAAAAAGAAAAACGGAAAAAAGAATCTTATTATGCATTTATTTAGACTTATTAAAAATAATATTTGAATTTTTCTGCAAATTTAAGACAGAAATCAACATCATCAAAACTTATTTAGAATAAATAAAAATAGTTTTTCGAATTTAATTTTATCCCATTGGTTGCCAAGTTTTTAGAGGTTTACGCGCTCTTGTAAAATTTTAATCTACCTTAGAATAACCATATTTTTTTAGTTTTTAGAATTATATATTTTTAGGGGTTCTTAAAAATTACGTGAATTAGATGGCTAACTAGTATTTAAAAAAAGCATTTAATAGCTTGTGAAAATGTAGTATATTTGCACGCAATTAATACATAATTGCTATGCAAGCACATCTTGATAAAATAGTTGGTGAAGGTCTTACGTACGATGACGTACTTTTAGTTCCAGCCTATTCTGAAGTACTTCCAAGAGAAGTCAACATTCAGGCAAAATTTACACGAAATATAACCATTAATGTTCCTATAGTTTCTGCTGCGATGGATACTGTAACCGAATCTAAAATGGCCATTGCCATGGCGCAAGAAGGGGGAATTGGAGTTTTACATAAAAACATGTCCATCGAACAGCAAGCCATGAAAGTTCGTAAAGTAAAAAGAGCAGAAAGTGGAATGATCATCGACCCCGTGACGCTGCCTTTAGATGCTCTTGTCGGCGATGCCAAGGCAAATATGAAAGAATACGGCATAGGAGGAATTCCTATTGTTGCTGCTGATGGAAAATTAATCGGCATTGTAACCAACAGAGATTTGCGCTTTGAAAAAAATAATGATCGTCCACTTTCAGAGGTCATGACTACTGAAAATTTAGTCACGGTAAGTGAAGGTACATCCTTGGAACAAGCCGAAGTTATTCTACAAGAAAATAAGATTGAAAAGCTACCAGTAGTTGATAAAAATTACAAATTGGTAGGCTTAATCACCTTTAGAGATATTACAAAACTTACCCAAAAACCGATGGCAAATAAAGACCAGTATGGTCGTTTGCGGGTGGCAGCGGCTTTGGGAGTCACTGGAGATGCTGTTGAACGTGCTGAAGCTCTAGTCCATGCAGGTGTTGATGCTGTCGTAATCGATACGGCACACGGACACACGAGAGGGGTTGTTGAGGTACTGAAGAAGGTAAAAGCTAGATTTCCTGATTTAGAAGTGATTGTTGGCAATATTGCAACCGGGGAAGCGGCCAAATATTTAGTTGCTGCTGGTGCTGATGCGGTTAAAGTCGGAATTGGTCCAGGTTCTATTTGTACCACAAGAGTTATTGCTGGTGTTGGTTTCCCCCAATTCTCTGCTGTTTTAGAAGTTGCTGCTGCTATAAAAGGTAGCGGTGTTCCTGTTATTGCAGACGGTGGAATCCGGTATACGGGAGATATTCCAAAAGCGATTGCAGCAGGTGCAGATACCGTGATGTTAGGTTCCTTATTGGCAGGGACAAAAGAATCTCCAGGTGAAACCATTATATATGAAGGGCGAAAGTTTAAATCGTATCGTGGAATGGGTTCTGTAGAAGCCATGAAGCAAGGCTCTAAAGATCGATATTTTCAAGATGTTGAAGACGATATCAAGAAACTTGTGCCAGAAGGTATTGTAGGTCGTGTTCCTTATAAAGGGGATTTGTTCGAGAGCATTCATCAATTTATTGGCGGACTCAAAGCGGGTATGGGCTATTGCGGGGCAAAAGATATTTCTACCTTGCAGGAAACCGGTAGGTTTGTAAAAATTACCGCGAGCGGAATTAATGAAAGTCATCCGCACGATGTAACCATCACCAAAGAATCACCAAATTATAGCAGATAATAGGTAATTGAAAAGAGGCTTTTTTAGCCTCTTTTTTTTATTTTTAATAGATTTAAAAAAAGCAAGAATGGAACCTGTTGTAACCTCTAAATGGCTTTATAAGCATATAAATGACCCAGACCTACTTATTTTGGATGCAAGTTTAGCTGATCCTATTTCTGGTGAAATTTCGAAATTCGCCGACAAATGTATTCCTGGGGCCCGTTTCTTCGATTTAAAAAATAATTTTTCAGATAAGAAGAGTCCTTATCCAAACATGTTGCCTAAACCTGAAGATTTTCAAAGAGCATGTAGAAAGTTAGGAATTAATGCATCCAGTAAACTTATCATTTATGATAATTTAGGGGTGTATTCAAGTCCCAGAGTTTGGTGGATGTTCAAAGCGATGGGACATAGCAATGTAGCTGTTTTAGATGGTGGACTACCAGATTGGATCGCAAATGGATATCCAATAGAAGCAATACATAATATTAAAAAAATTACACCGGGTACTTTTGAAGCTCATTATAAAAAGGCTTTGGTAGTCGATTTTGAAATGATAACTTCAAACATTAACGAACAAAAAGCTTTGGTGGTCGATGCGCGTTCGGAGGGCAGGTTTAAGGGTACAGCCCCTGAACCAAGAGCGGAATTAAAAAGTGGTCATATCCCCAATTCTGTAAATATTCCCTATGAAACAGTGTTAGAGAATGGCAAGTTTAAAAAGGCATCAGATTTGGCCTTAATTTTTGATAAAGAACTTTACGCAGAGCAACCCTTGATATTCAGTTGTGGATCAGGCTTAACAGCATGTATTATTCTTTTGGCAAGCGAACTAGTATTATCAAATCAAAAAGCAGTTTATGATGGTTCTTGGACGGAGTGGACACAAAAAATGAATTAATTACAAGTAAAAAAAAAAGCCATCCATCGATAGTCATTATTTATATAAATCAAGAAGGTTTTTTACTTCTTCGCATTTACATACTCATCCCATTTTTTTTGTTTATGAATGTCGTCACCAAAATATGTAGCGATTTGTAAAAAAGCATCTGGCTTTTGATAGCCTGGTACTGGCGATAACATATTCAATTTCTCATCTAAAAAAATAGTGGTTGGGTAGCTTAATTTTCCTTGCATCAAAGCAGCAGCAAACTCGTGATAGCCACTTCTTCCAGAAGCCACAAATTTAAAAGTTTTGCCTTTAAATTCAATAGGTTCTTTGCCTTCACCATCTAATTTTACCATGTAAAAGTTCTTTTCCATATAGCTGGCAACTTCAGGATTTTGGAAGGTATCCTTATCCATTTTTTTGCACCAGCCACACCAATCCGTATAGACATCAACAAAAATTTTCTTTGGGTTTTTGTCAGTTTCTGCAAGCTTTACCGCTTCAGCCCAAGAAAGCCATGTTACTTCTTGTGCTTGTATTGCGAAGGAACCAAAAACAAGAAACAACAAAGAAGAGATGCAAATTATTTTATTTGAAATTGTATTCATGGGATTACTTTTTTTGTTTAGTCTTATAACTGTAACAAACATAACGTTTTATTCTTGTTTTTATTTTTAAAGCTTTCTTAAAATCGATGATTTATAAAATGCAAAAATCCTGCCGAGACAGGATTTTTTATGACTATATTGTATTTTGACTTATTTAGCAATTGCTACTTTTTCTTTTTTGCTAAATAAATTTTTAACATCAACTTGGTGATGAATAATATCTTCAAAAGTTTCGCGTTCACGAATTAAAACGGCTTCACCCTTATGCCATAAAACTTCTGGTGGCCTAAACCTACTATTGTAATTACTTGCCATGGTAAAACAATAGGCTCCAGCATTTTTAAAGGACAAAATATCGCCTTCAGTTATTTCACTTATTCTACGGTTACTTGCAAATGTATCTGTCTCGCAAATATAACCTACTACAGAATAATACCGTTCTCTCCCCTGTGGATTCGAAATATTTTCAATGCCGTGGTGTGATCCGTAAAGCATGGGGCGAATAAGATGGTTAAATCCTGAATCAATACTTGCAAAAACTGTTGATGTAGTTTGTTTAACCACATTAACTTTGGCTAAAAAATATCCCGATTCGCTCACTAAAAACTTACCGGGCTCAAAAGCAAGGGTTAATTCCTTGCCGTAGGAAGCACAAAAAGCATTAAATTTTTCGGATAATTTTTTGCCTAATTCCTCAATATTGGTTTCAATATCTCCGTCTTTATAGGGCACTTTAAATCCACTTCCAAAATCTATAAAATCTAAATTTTTAAAGTTTGTTGCCGTTTCAAAAAGTATTTCAGACGCATAAAGGAAGACATCAATATCTAAAATATCACTTCCTGTATGCATGTGAATACCATTAATATTCATCTTCGTTAATTGTACAATGCGCAATAAATGAGGTATTTGGTGAATGCTAATCCCAAATTTAGAATCGATGTGACCAACAGAAATATTTGAGTTTCCTCCAGCCATAACATGAGGATTAATTCGAATGCAAACGGGAACATTTGGGTTTCTACTTCCAAATTGCTCTAAAACAGAAAGGTTGTCTATATTAATACGAACACCGAGCTGAGCTGCTTCTTCTATTTCTTCCAAAGAAACTCCATTTGGGGTAAAAATGATATCTTCAGGTTTAAAACCGGCTAATAAACCCAATTGCACTTCTTGAATAGAAACCGTATCTAAACCGCTTCCTAAACTATTCATTAATTTTAAAATAGTAATATTTGATAAGGCCTTAGCGGCATAGTTCAATTGCAATTTTTTAACAGCACTAAAAGCACTGGTGAGTCGGTTAAACTGAGCTATAATTTTTTCTGAATCATAGACATAAACAGGATCTCCATACGTTTTTGCAATGTTCAATAAATCGGTATTTGTCATTAGGCTATAATTTTAAGCAAATCTAGGTTACTTCTTGGTTTTGAACAAAATTAAACTACAAATAATCAAAATACAACAAATTGTTATATTTATAACATTTTCTTTTTGGACAACAGAAAATCAAATTGTAATTTTAAAAGAAAATAAATGATGTACTTACCTTTATTTCCTTTGCAGTCCGTTTTCTTTCCTGGTGAAAAGATTCCTCTTCATATTTTTGAAACGAGATACCGTCAACTAATACTTGATTGTAAGGATGAAGCGATGAATTTTGGTATTCCCGTCTACCTAGATACCCTTATGAATTATGGCGTTGAGGTGCAGCTCGAAGATATTAATCAGCTGTATCCTGGCGGTGAAATGGATATAATTTGTACAGCGAAAAGGGTTTTTAAGTTGTTAAGCTTTGATACCACCATGACTTTGAAACCTTATGCTGGAGGAGAAGTTATTTTTCTAGAAAACACAAATAATGATGTTTTTGATGAAAAAGAAAAGGTCATTGAAGCGATTGAAGCACTTTATTTTTTAATGGAAATTTCATCGAAATCCATCGTCTCCGAAAATTTCAATAGTTTTAGTTTAGCGCATAAAATAGGACTCTCTAAAATTCAGGAATATGAACTTTTACAAATTACGAGTGAACGTGAACGTCTTATGTATATCCAAAAGCATCTGCAACAAGTGATCAGCGTATTGAAGGAAGTCAACCGGACGAAAGCGGTAATTCAATTAAATGGGCATTTTAAAAATTTTGATCCTTTGAATTTTGAAAATTTTAAGATTTAAAGTAAGATTTGCTTATTTTTTTATGTAACAACTTTTTAATTCATTAGGGTAATTAGTATTGGTTTGTTATTTTTGTGCCAATTAATAAAGACACGATTTACTTATGAATCTTCACGAATATCAAGGAAAAGAAATTTTAGCAAGTTTTGGGGTACGTATCCAACGTGGTATCGTCGCTCATAATGCCAAAGAAGCAGTAGAAGCTGCAAAGCAATTAACTGAAGAAACAGGAACTGGTTGGCACGTTATAAAAGCCCAAGTTCATGCAGGTGGCCGTGGTAAAGGTGGTGGCGTTAAATTAGCTAAAAACCTGAAAGAAGTAGAAGAAATTGCTGGGCAAATCATTGGGATGAATTTAATTACACCTCAGACTTCTGCTGAAGGAAAAAAAGTACATCAAGTTTTAGTAGCTGAAGATGTGTATTATCCTGGTGCAAGCGAGACCAATGAGTTCTATATGTCTGTTTTATTAAACAGAGGTACAGGAAGAAATATGATTATGTATTCTACCGAAGGTGGAATGGATATTGAAGAAGTTGCAGAACATACGCCACACTTGATTTTTACAGAAGAGATAGATCCCGCAACAGGATTATTGCCTTTTCAGGCTCGTAAAATAGCTTTTAACCTAGGTTTGTCGGGTATGGCCTTTAAAGAAATGACCAAGTTTGTGGCCTCTTTATATAAAGCTTACGAAGAAAGTGATTCTAATATGTTCGAAATTAATCCAGTATTAAAAACTTCGGATGATAAGATAATGGCAGTGGATGCTAAAGTATCTATCGACGACAATGCGCTATATAGAAGAAAGCAGTATGCAGAAATGCGCGATTTACGTGAAGAAAACCCTGTTGAAGTAGAAGCGAGAGCCTTAGGTTTGAACTATGTGGATTTAGATGGTAACGTAGGTTGTATGGTGAACGGAGCTGGTTTAGCCATGGCTACTATGGATTTAATTAAGCAGGCCGGTGGTGAACCTGCTAACTTTTTAGATGTGGGTGGTACAGCAGACGCTGCTCGTGTAGAAGCCGCTTTTAAATTAATTTTAAAAGACCCTGCTGTAAAAGCAATCTTGATCAATATTTTTGGTGGTATTGTTCGTTGTGACCGTGTTGCGCAAGGTGTAATTGATGCTTACAAAAACATGGGAACCATAAACGTGCCTATTATTGTACGTTTACAAGGTACTAACGCCGATGTAGCTAAAGAATTGATCGATAATTCTGGATTAGATGTACAATCGGCCGTGCAATTCCAAGAAGCAGCTGACAAAGTAAAAGCGGTATTGGCTTAAGTATTTGTCGAAAGTCAAATATTCAATGTTGAAAGTTTATAATAAGAGTGCTGTTTGCGAAAACAGCGCTCTTTTTTGTTTTGGGATTTGGAAGGTAAGGGTTTGTGAAATATATCGGAGTATTAGGGTATAGTTCCTATTGTGCTAATTTTTATTGGTAGTACAAGAATTTTTTTATTCCAGACGTCATCACTTTTTAATCGTTTTCTTTATAACCACACATAAATTTTCTACAAAGGTCACGACAGAAAGGCCTTTGTTTCCAAACATAATATGCTCATAAAGTATGGTCAAAATGTGCCTTATGAACTATAAGGTTTCTGAACCTATCTTTAAATAACTTTCGACTTTCGACTTTCGACTTTTGACTTTTGACTTTCGACATGAAGACTTGTAACTTACTTCTTCTTATTCTTATATGTTCCGTGAACCACATTTTTATCCACTTTTTTCTGTTGTTTGGCTTTAAAATCTGGATCGTATCTTTTTTTAGTGGGTGCAATTTTTTTTGAAGCCGATGGATTGGATTTTTTACTCGCCGCTGTAGGCGTTTTTTTAAATTTAGCTAAGGTTATATCGGTGTCTTTGGGATTTTCCTTAGTGCCTCTAAAGTGGATGACCAAACCGTTTAAGAAATTTCTCAGAATTTGATCGCCACATTCCATGTAATTGGGATGATCTTCTTTTCTAAAAAAAGCACCTAATTCAGCTTTTGATATTTTAAAATCAACCAAGGTTAAAATCTCTACAATTTCATCATCTCGTAACATTAAAGCCACTCGTAACTTCTTTAAAACATCATTATTTGTCATCTGTTATTATTTTTCTGCAAGGTAGTGTAAATGTAATAATGTATCCATATGACCCTATTATAATTTAAAAATGTGTTGATTTGAACATTTTGAAGAGGCTGTAATAAAATTTTGCGGCAAATTAAATGGTATCACTTTGCAAAATGAATGACAAAAAGGCAGTAGTCTATAGGTGTAAAATGACAAAAAGGCGCATTTTGTTAGGTGGTACGTAAATTGTTCTTACAAAATCAAATAAATAAATGTTTAATTAAAAAATCACAATGATGAGTATAGCACATAAAAACACCGTTTCGTTCCCAGCTTTTATGAATGAATTAATGAAACCTGATTGGTTAGGTGGGGCTGAAGTTGCCAATGGCAAGCTTCCTGCCGTTAATATTAAAGAATCAGATACAGAGTATCATTTAGAACTTGCCGTACCCGGAAGAAAAAAAGAAGATTTTAGTATCGAGGTTGATAATGAAGTATTGGCCATTTCAACCGAAACAAAAAATGAAGTAGGTAGTGAAGGCAAAAATGAAAATGTAAAGTATACTCGGAGAGAGTTTTCATTCTCAGCTTTTAAAAGAACCTTTACATTACCAGAAACCATTAATACAGATAAAATTGAAGCTTCTTATGAAGACGGAATTTTAAGTTTCAAACTTCCAAAAAAAGAAGAAGCATTACCTAAAGCTAAACGAATGATCGAATTAAGCTAAGGGTTTACAAAATTGTGCTTTGCACAATATTTTCATAATAGTTAGTTTAGTTGGGTTGATGGAAGGCGTCTTAATTAGTGATAATTAGGACGTTTTTTTTATAAAAAATAACAAGCTTTTAATTAGTCTATAGGCTGGTCTAAAATCGCTAAACAAGTGATAATTCCTTCCAAAAAATTTCCAATTCTTAAATTTTCATTGGGAGCATGAATATTGTTATCTGGGTTCGGAATTCTAATAGAAACCGCCGGTATATCTAGCGTAGTAATAAAGGGCGACATGGGTTGGGATCCACCTGTAGTGCGCATATTGACCCTTTGCTCGCCAAAAACCTTTTCCATGGCTTTGTTTAAAAAATGTCCTATGGGGGAATCCATGGCCGTTCGGAAAGGCTTTGAGCCCAATTTATAGGTAAACGAGGCTAATTTTGGGTGAAGTTTACGTTCTTCTGCTGTTGGGATAGCATCTACCAAATAATAACCGCTATCAGAAATATACTTTTTTAAAGATTCCATTAATTTTGTTCCATCAGATTCGGGTACTAATCGCATGTCTATTTCCGTAATGACTTCGGAAGGGATAATGGTTCTTACTTCGTCACCAACCCAAGCGGCATTTAATCCACGAATATTTAAGGATGGGTATTGCAAGGCTTCTTGATAGGTATCGCCCACAGCATCAGCTTTTGAGGTTCCAATTCGCACTAAAATGCTTTCTTTGCTTTCGGGAACCTTGTTTATTTCTTCTTTATCTTTTTCACTTAATGAAATGCCGTCATAAAAACCGGGTAAGGTAACGCGACCGTTTTCATCCTTTAAACCCGCAATAAGTCTAGCCGTTTCAAAAACTGGGTTAGGTGCAAAATTTCCGTATTGCCCGCTGTGTAGTGGAGCATAAGAACCAAAGGTTTTTAGTTGAGCAGTAGCGATACCTCGAGCGCCGTAGGTTAATGTGGGTAAGTTCGATACGTGTCGTGTGCCATCCATAATAAATAGCATATCTGCTGCTAAAACTTCTTTGTTGTCGCGTACGGCTTGTGGTAATGTTGGCGAGCCCATTTCCTCTTGAAAATCCATAATCACTTTCACATTAAAAGCAGGCTTGATGGCTTTTTTTTGTAGTATTTGCAAGGCGCTTATTAGCGACATCGCTGGTCCCTTAGAGTCTGATGAAGAGCGAGCGAAAATTCTCCAATCAGGATGGTAATCCGTTTTTAATGTGGTAATATCAATAATTTTCCATTCGCCATTTTGTTTTTCTTTTAAAACTGGTTTAAAAGGAGATGGTTGATCCCAAGCCGCGGAATCTACCGGCTGCCCATCAATTTGCAAATAAAACAAGACGGTTTTTGCTTTTTTATGATATTTTTTTTCTGCAAAAAGTACAGGAATGCCTTTATTTATAAATGTTTTGGTTTCGAAACCCAAATCCGTAAATAGTGTTTTACAAGCTTGTAAATTACTTTCAATTTGATCTGGATAATGACCATCATTGGGAATCTCTAAGAACGAAATATATTCAAAAATAGCAGTAGGGAAAGCCTCTTCCGCTGCCTCATAGATGTTGGTTTTTGATAATTTTTGGGTATGACCATTACCGCTGAAAATGAAGAAGGCACAGAGGAAAGTGTAAAATAGTTTGGATGTTTTCATAATGGTTATTCTTTGATTGTGTGCAAGCAACGTGTAATAGAAACAAGTTCAAAAAGTTGATGTGTTTATACGTTTAAAATATAGCGAAATTGTTTCCTACAACAATCCAACATTCCAAAAACCTAAGTTTAAACCTTAAACCTTAAACAAGAAACTCTACAAACCCTTTTTTACTCTTGGCTTTGTAACATTTTTATTTCGTCTCGTAATTTAGCGGCTTGCATAAAGTCTAATTCCTTGGCCGCTTTTTCCATATCTTTTCGTTTACCTCGAATCAATTTTTCAATTTGCTCCTTGGTTAAATATTCCAAATCGGGTTCAGCCGCTCGCGCTACTTCTTTTTCAAAGTGATAGGTAGAGACCGAATTTTTAGATAATACGTTATCCAGACTTTTATTCAAAGCTTTTGGCACTACATTGTGTTTGGTATTATACGCAATTTGTTTTTCGCGCCGGTAATTCGTTTCATCCATCGTGTTTTGCATGCTGTTCGTAATTTTGTCAGCATACATAATGGCTTTCCCATTCAGGTTTCTAGCAGCTCTACCAACCGTTTGCGTTAGCGATCTGTTGCTTCTTAAAAAACCTTCCTTATCAGCATCTAAAATCGCTACTAATGATACTTCAGGTAAATCTAATCCTTCTCGCAATAAATTTACACCGATGAGCACATCAAAAATACCTTTCCGTAAATCTTGCATAATTTCAACCCTTTCTAAAGTATCTACGTCACTATGTATATAGCGGCAACGTATGTTTATGCGGTCTAAATATTTAGCTAATTCCTCAGCCATTCTTTTGGTAAGCGTTGTGACCAAGGTACGTTCGTCCTTTTCAGTACGCTGCTGAATTTCTTCCACCAAATCATCGATTTGATTTAGGCTTGGACGCACTTCAATAATAGGGTCTAAAAGTCCGGTGGGACGTATAATTTGCTCTACATAAACACCTTGACTCAGCTGTAGCTCGTAATCCGCCGGGGTGGCACTTACATAAATTACTTGATTTTGTAAGGCTTCAAACTCTTCAAATTTCAGCGGACGGTTGTCCATTGCAGCCGGTAACCGAAATCCGTATTCCACTAAATTTTCTTTTCTAGAGCGATCACCTCCGTACATGGCATGCACTTGGGAAATGGTCACGTGACTTTCATCCACGACCATTAAATAATCATCAGGAAAATAATCTAAAAGGCAAAAAGGTCTTGTGCCAGGTTCACGTCCGTCTAAATACCGTGAGTAATTTTCAATACCCGCACAATACCCTAATTCTCGAATCATTTCTAGATCAAAATTGGTTCGTTCTTCCAAGCGTTTTGCTTCCAATGGCTTACCAACCTCCTTGAAAAAATCGATTTGTTTTACCAAATCATCTTGAATTTGGTGAATGGCATTTTGTAGAATATCGGGAGAGGTCACAAACATATTTGCTGGATATATGTTGATATTCTCGTAGCTTTCCAAGCTTTTATTTTTTAAAGGATCAAAAGCTTCAATTTCTTCAATTTCATCCCCAAAAAAATGAATTCTAAACGCATAATCAGCATAACTCGGGAAAACATCGACCACATCGCCTTTCACGCGAAAATTTCCGTTTCTAAAATCTGCCGTAGTTCTAGAATATAAACTTTGTACTAACTGGTGTAAGAATTTCGTTCTTGAAATTACTTGATCTTTGTGTATAGAAATAACATTTTTTTGAAACTCCACAGGGTTACCAATACCATATAAACAGGAAACAGAAGCGACCACAATCACATCTCTTCGCCCTGATAAAAGTGATGATGTCGTGCTTAAGCGTAGCTTTTCAATATCTTCATTAATCGATAAATCTTTTTCGATATACATTCCTGAGGAAGGGATATAAGCCTCGGGTTGGTAGTAGTCATAATAAGACACAAAATATTCAACGGCATTTTCAGGAAAAAACTGTTTAAATTCAGAATATAATTGTGCTGCTAAAGTCTTGTTGTGTGCTAATACTAAGGTGGGTTTTTGTACTTCTTCAATCACATTAGCCACGGTAAATGTTTTACCTGAACCGGTAACACCTAAGAGGGTTTGGTATTTTTCTTTGGTGTTTATACCATGCACCAATTCCTTAATCGCATTGGGCTGATCACCTGTGGGTTTGAATTCTGATACTACCTTAAATTTCATTTTATAAAATTACAAAAGGCATGACAATAAAAATACTACTGTGACTTAAATATTTAACTCAACCTACCTTTTGAGTGCAAAATGTCCTTTAAAAACCCGACCATCTTCTAAATTTACTTTAAACCAATAATCCGAAGCGGGCAGCGTTTGGCCATTAGAAATTCCGTCCCAGCCTTTATCGTTTGGCGTAATGCTGGCTACTAAATTTCCAAACCGGTTGAAGATAGTAATTTCGCTATTCGGTTGAAATTCTTCAACACCTATGAGTTGCCAGAAATCATTGAAACCATCTCCATTTGGCGTAAAGAATTTTGGATAACCAATAACGGCTATTTTTTCTTCCCTAATCCCGCATCCAAATTTATCTTGAATGTATATAGTACGAACACCAGCAGGCACATTAAAGAATTTGGGGGTATCTTGGTAGGTATTGCCATCCATAGAATATTCGTAATCACCGTCACCAGTAACAAAAACTTCAACGGTGTTATTATCAGAAATGTCTTTAATCTCAATATTTCTGATACTCGCTTTGTTAGATGGATTTACGACAAAATTCATTCGGTTCGTACAATTCACAGGATTTGTTGCTGTGTTGTAGGTATACCCTAATTCTAAAATATAATCCCCAACTTCTGCAATGGTTAATTCCTGTGTGTTTCCTATTTCAATTTCGTTGGTACTCAACCATCTATAGGTGTCAAAACCTGAGGGTGCGGTGACCACAAGAGGATTGCCATCTGTGCATAGATAATGGGTTTCTGGAAATACAATTTTAGGGCTTGGGTTTACAATGAATTCTACTTCATCTACACCCAAACATTCATTTGCATTTTCTAAACGAACATATAGTCTGGTAGATTCGGTAAGAAAGTTGCCAGAAATAGCATTTTGCTCTGTAGCGACATCTTCAAGACTCGCATAAAAGGTAGCGTCAATAGTAGGGTAATTAGTTTGTTTAATTTGTTCCAGGTCGAAAACACCTTCTATTTTTGGATCATCTGGATTACTTTCACAGGTATAAAACGGACTTTGAGCATTTAAACCTACCGTAGTGGCTTGGATTCTAATTGCTACCTCACCATTTGTTGAGCATCCTAGACCACTTGTTGCTTGATAGTAGATGGTTTGGTTAAATGCTGTGGTATTTACATATTCAACGGGATTAGAAATCGGATCATTGTTGGCTAATGCTGTGGCATTTTCATAAAACAAAAATGTAAAACTATTGGCATTAGCTGTAAATAAATAGGCCTGTTGTAAATTGATAGTGGTGATGCCATCAGAAGGGTTTATTTCATCGGCATCGCATTGCACAAGGCTAAGAAGCCCAGAAGGAGGTACTGGGTTCACCTCAATAGTGGATTCACCAATGATAGGACAATCTTTAGGATCTGGGAGTGTAATTTCTAGCTTGTATTTTCCAGCATCTGTTAATGCTGCGGAACTAATTTCAAGAAAATAGTTGGTATTAGCGATAGGGATGCCATCCTTTTCCCAAGTGTACACAGCGCCTGGAAAGTTGTCTGCTTCTAAAATAAAACCATTATTTTCGCAAACAGTCAAGGATGAACTCGTGGTCCCATCCGGATTTTTGATCAAATCTGTCTTATTAAAAAAAGACTGTATAAACGGGGGAAGTCCTTGTGTGGCATTTCTACCCTGTAAAGAAACGGCATTGTGTTGGTAATTTGCGGCGGCTCCTTTTTCACCCGGATTATTAATAACACTTAAAAATGCTAAACCCTCCGAATAACTAATTGGGTTAGTTCTATAAATTTTTCCATTTTCTGCCATTTGTAATGCACCACGGAAGGCTTCACGTTCGTCGATAACTACGGCCGATGCAGCAATATCTGCTGCGGTAATATCATATTGAATTAATGAGGCGCTACTATTTTGACTGTTATTACCAATGCCATGGCTGTTTAAATATAAAAAACGATTATTACTCGAAAATTCAACACCATAGGCTACCTGATTCTGCGTAGGGTTTTGAATGAAGGTTTCATTAGATAAAATACCAGTCGCTGCATCAAAATCATATACATAAAGACCGTCATTTGAATTGGCACTTGCCATTTTAGTGCCATCAGCAGATAATTTTAAATAGCCTCTTCCGTCAGCAATAAATAAATTAGGAAAGGTATTTTTAATAGGGGTTGTTACAATACCATTACTATTAACTTCATAACAATAATAGGTATTATAAAATGGGTCGGTTTCATTTTCTCCAGCTAGGGTTATCACCCAAATAGATTTCTCAAAACAATCTTTGATGACACCTGTAATTTTTTCAGAAGTATCTTGTAAGAGATTACTATTTTTTCGAATAATCGCACCTTCCCCATTGTTTGATGATATATCTAAAATGGAGTAGTTGAGACCATAATCAGGATCATTATCGCCTACGGAAGTATCCACGGTGAAAATATAATAGAGATTAGGGTTTTCTGGTTGCGGTACCATAATGGCCGATTGTGTGCTCGAAGGATCTCCATAAAGCCCCGTTCCATTTTGAACAATCTGGTGGTTTTTATTATAAACTGTAATACCATCCGTGTACGCTAAAAGTTGACCATTACTATCCGAGATGGAGGTGCATCCTTCAACAGTATTGAGGTTACCGTCGCTAAGTGGGGTAACACTGCCATCCGGATTAAACCGAATACCCGCATTTTCCCCAAAATACCAATTTGCTGTTTCTCCTTGTGCTACTATGGTACTCACAAGAAATAAGGCAATAAAGAATAGATAGTATTGCTTTTTCATCTGTTGCTTTTCCTTTGATTAGCGAACAGATAGATAGGGTCAATAGATATATTGAGAAATTTTATTTCTTTTTTTTTCGTCATTTCATAGCGTTTCTCGAACGCTACAAGATACTACAAATCTCTTTTCTTTAATAATGCATAAGATAAATAAATGAAAATAGCCGTCCAAGCGAGAACAATGACAATCTCGTACCAGTGTACGCCATAGTTGAGTTTTAATTTCACTCCCATTTGCTGAGAAGCTGCTTGTACTGCTTTAAGTCTTGAAAAGGGCTCTTTAATCAAATTAAACATGGCGTTCAATGGAAAAAAGCTCATGATGGTATCGGTAGTTTCGCCATCAAATAATTTCCAGCGTATCATGCCTCGCACAAAACCTTCAAGAATTTGCCATAAGATTAGAAAACCAAGAGCAAAGGCCGATCTTTTTACTAAAATGCCCAAAAACAAGCAAAAAGAAAAGAAACCCATTAGTTTTACAAAGAAGGCCACTAAAAATTCTAAATCCGATACAATAATGGAAAATTCCATAAAATCAGAATAAATAAACCCTAGAATAAGTGATACTAAAAAAACAAAAACAGTAGATATTAACGATAAACTTACGACGGTTAAGAATTTAGAGAGAATAAATTCTTTTTTTGATAGTCCGTCAATCAAGTTTTGTTTGATGGTTTTATTGCTATACTCGTTGGCCATCATCGAAACGATAACAATTGCTAAGAAGAGCTTAAAAAATGCAGTAATAAAGGTATTAAAATGCCAGATGTATGGAAAATTAAAAATCCCTTGGTCTGCTAAATGAAATTGAATAGGTCCAAAATCAAATTTTATGGCAGCAACCAGGGCTATAGTGGTTAAAAGAAAAAAGTACGATATAATTAAAACTTTACTAGCTCTGTTGTTCCAAAGTTTAATCAATTCTATTTGCAGTAAACGTTTCATTTAAAGAGTTTTTGGTTTTTTGGAATACCTTAGTTTCTGGTATTTTTTGTTAAACTTAGAAATTGCTCTTCTAAGCTTGCTCTTCTTTTCGATAAATGCGAAAGTATAATCCCTTTATCAAAAAGCAATTTATTTAATTCCTCAGGATTAATTTCTTCCTTTAAAATAGCTGTAATAAGGCCATCATGAATTTTAACCTCACTAAAACTCTTGTTTTCTTTTAAGAAATCGAGTAATTCCTTTTCTTTCTTTGCCCTTAACTCAAAAAAACCATGACTCGCTAACATGGTATCCACGCTACCTGAATATAATTTTTTGCCATTTCTAAGAATCACAACATGGCTACATACTTTTTCTACTTCATCCAATAAATGTGATGCTAAAAGTATGGTAGTACCTTGAGAGGCTATTTTTAATATGATTTCTCTGATTTGATGAATTCCTTGAGGGTCTAATCCGTTCGTAGGTTCATCTAAAATTAAAATTTCAGGATCATTGAGTAGGGCAGAAGCAATGGCTAAGCGTTGTTTCATACCTAAAGAATAGGTAGAAAACTTACTATTTTTACGATCTAGTAGTCCAACGATTTCTAATTTTTCTTCAATTTTAGTTTCTGAAACTTCTTTTATTTTACAGACCAATTTTAAATTCTGGACTGCCGTCATATACGGATAAAAATTAGGTCTTTCTATGATAGCTCCTACTTTCTTCAGAGCATCATGTGTTGTGGTATTCCCATCAAACCAACTGAAGTTTCCCGATGTTTCGTTGACTACATTTAAAACAATACCTAAAGTGGTGGATTTACCGCTGCCGTTGGGCCCTAAAATACCATAAACATTGCCTTTTTCAATAGTAAACGACAAATCGTTTACAGCGGTCAGAGCACCAAATTTTTTCGTGAGCTTATTTACGGTAAGTATCGTTTCCAAAGAGAAAGGGTTTTAGGTTGTTAAGGTAAGACGATGAATAGCCTTAATTGTTACACTAAACAATAAAAAACAATTTATTAGTTTCAGAAATTTAGTAGAAATTTTTCTTTGAACCTATGGAGTTTTCAGAAATGATATTTGAATGCTATACACGAAGTCCTTAGTTTTGATTTACTCTGTAGGTTATTCTTCGGTTTGTAATGACAGATTTGGGGCCTAAATTTAATACCACTTGATCTGAAAATGTTTTGGTATTTTAGAAAAAAGAAATTACCCTGTAAAATAACAGGTACTTGATGTCAGAAACAATTCTTTGTTGTGAAGTAGTTAGGCTATGTAGTGAATTGAAGCTATAAGGTTGATTCAAATAGAGAAGAGGCTTAAAATCAATGATACTTATTACGATATTTTTTAAGTAAACTCTTGTGATTCTTGAATTTAATGATAACTTTAAGAATTACCTATATATAGCATTCTGAATATGTCCGAAGAAAGATTAATGTCGAAAAAAAAGCCGGCATACCCTGTAAGTCAAAAATTAAATAGTTATTTGAATCACTATAACAGAACCATAGAAATACCTATTTTTTATGAAGATTTGCTTAGGTTTTCAGGTTCTGTGGTTGTCTACGATTCAAATGACGAAGACAGCTTGTGGGTACGCGTATATTATTCAGAGTATGATCGTATAGAAATAGATTTAAGTTTAAAAAAAGTATATTCTATTTTACTATCTGATGGAGGAGATGATATTTTTAAATACCTCAATATTGATGCTGTCGATTTTTGCACCTTTGGTAATTCTAAACCTTTCCGTATCAAAGTTAGAAATATTCTAAACGACAACTTCACCTATTTCTACATCAAAAAAACCGATGCTTCACGTATTTATGGTTTAGAATTAGAGCATATGTTATCGCCGTATAACCTTAACTTTTTAGTCTATAAAAACACTTTAATTGAAGAGCATATAGCGGGCATTCCAGGAGATGTTTTTATAAAAGAAATCTTGCCCAATTGTCCAGAATCTGAAAAAGCGCAATTGGCTAAAGAATTTGTAAAGTTCAATGAACGATGCATGATTCGATTATTGGGTGATATGCGTGCCTATAATTACGTTATAGTGCCCGTACATGATTTTGATCATGTCGTGTACCGAATAAGAGCTATCGATTTTGATCAGCAGTGTTTTGAGGGCAAGTTAAAGGTATATCGACCTCAATTTTTTAAAGAAAATTATCAGATGGTAGAACTGGTTCGCTCTAAACTACAGTTAAAATCGATAGATCAGTATAAATTAGAGGAACGTTCTATTGTAGCAAAACGTATAAAAAGTTCAGGAAATAGAATAAAAAGGTTGCTGAAAGCTTGCCTAGTGGATGAAATTTCAACGCCTGAAAACGTTGAATTATTAAAATTTCAAATATACGAGCTCACCCATGATGTGAATTTTAAAAATTGCACAAAAATGGGCGAAGTATTAAACCTCGCCCTTGATTTTGTAAAACGTAATTATGAAGACGTAAGTATGAAACAAATTTTAGAACGAAAAATTAAGTTGTAAATCCTTAACTTTTCTGCTCTTTGTTGAAATACACCAAATAGTAATACATTTGTTTTTCTTCATCCCATCCTTTTTCTACGAACTTTTCCGCAGATTCTGGATTTATAAAATCTAACTTAATTTGGATATGGGTATCTAGATGTATTACATTTTTTATCTTTTTTCGGGCATCAGAAACGGCCTTATTGGCAATATCAAAACTAGAAACATCTTCAACACTGTATTTAGGGCCTTTTTCTACTTTGTAGTGCTTAAATTCGGGAATTAGTGCGGGGTTTTCCATCACTTCATTCAAGAAATTAGTTTCTTCAAAAGAATCGTTTTTTGCAAAATGGTTTACGGCTCGGTTCATAAACAAAACTTCTTGTTGTTTGTCTTCTGCAGGTAAAACAACATCTTTAGCGAAATTTTGACAAAATTTTAAATAATTTTTAGTCTTAAAGTTGTCATCAGATAGTGGTGTCACTCCTAAAAAATCTTCAAGCCAATACTTGGTATCATACCGGTTGCTGTCTACCGATAAAATTTTGAAGCCTTCTTCCTTATTAGTGTCAAAAATTAAACAGCCTTTATCTAATTTATTGATATTAATGCCTTGCTGAATAATGATGTCTAAATTGCTTCCTTTTTCTTCAAATTGAATAAAATCGTGTTTCAACTCACTCTTAAAGATACCAACAGCATTGACTTTTACATTATCTAACAATAGTCCGGTTAAATAAGCTACATAAACTTCGCCACTTTTAATGTGGGGGTGGTTAGACTGTTCATATAAATAAGACGCTATTTTCTTTGAGTTTGCATGAATACTATCAGGATCATTAAAAATAGTGGACACTATTTTAAACATTTCGTTGAATTCAACATCGACCTCATTAGCAAAATGAAAATAGTTTTCTTCCTTTTCGCGAAAAGGTTTAAAAAAATATTCCTTTAATAAACCCGTAGTTTCATCATTGAGGCTATGCGGTGTTTCTGATAAAAAAATAGTCTCATTTTTATTTTTATTCCCAACGCGATGTAGCGATATGCTATCTATTTGGGTAGCGTATAAATTGATCATTGATTGTTATTTAATTTTTATCTCCGCACTGGCAGAAATCTATGGGTGTATCGTTTAAAAGTTTAAAAAGCCTAAAAGGGTAACAGTAGGTTTTTTAATTGGATTTTGTTTTGTTCAAGTCCCTATGGCTGCTTGGTGTTGGAACGCATCCTATATAATTGTTGGTCCTAACACTTGGTATTTGCCATGTTAAACAAGTTTAATTCCAATTTTCATCAAAATCTAAATCATCGTAACTATCAAAAGTATCGTCAAAATCGAATGTAGGATCTGCTTCGAACTTTTTTTCTGGTGGGGAATCGGGTAAATCTCCAAAACTAAATAATATGTTAGGATAGGTATTGCCATCTTCTTTATCCACAATATCAGCTAATTCCACAAAGAACGTCCACATGCTGAAAAAATCATAGACATAAATTAACTTAGGATTGTTTTTAGTGATAATATCTTCTAAAAATGTTTCATTCATTAAACGCAGCTCTGAGTTAGTATCGTTAATGTCATGCAAGGCAATTTCTTCGTCTTGATTCCATTCTTCATCACAGGTGTAAAATGATGCCATTTCGTTTCCTAAAAACCCAAATGCTTGTGTAATTGCATTATGAAAATCTTCTAATGAGCTGCTCGCTTCAATTTCAATATCTCTAAAGATATCTTCTTCTGCATCTAAAATTATACGGATTTTGTAAATCATTACCTCGATTTTAAAAGTAGCCGCAAAGTTACAAAGTTTTAGGACTTTTTGTCCATTTTAAAGCTTCTAAAAGTAAATAGAATTGCACTCCAAATAGCAAGGCCGCAACAACCAAATGCAAGGTTTGGCTACCGAACGGAAAATCAATATAATACATGGCTATACCTGATATAATTTCAAGCACTAACAAATAGATCACCCATTTAATTTTTCGAAATCCTACTTTGAGCTTTGCAATTAAAAAAATAATATAAAGATTCAGTGCCAAAACCACCGCTGAAAACGAACGGTGTATATAAAATTGCAAGGTGGGGTTGGCTAACCATTGGTTTTTGGCTTGACTGCCATAAATATCTGATTGGAGGTCTACAAATTCTCGAACTTGAGTTCCTAAAACTACCTGAATAAGTGTAAAGACTAAGGCTACTGAAAACAAGACGGCGAGTTTGCGATTTCCACTGTTTGTTACTCGTAGCGTAGAGGTATAATAGATTAAATAGAAGAGCACAGCGACGATGACCAAGGCCATAAGCATATGCAATGTTATTCTATAAGGGGCTAAAAGCGAATAAACCACGGTAGCTCCTAACCAGGCCTGAAAGCCCATTCCAAAAACAACGAACCATGACAATAGGGTAATGCGTTTGCTTTTTTTCCAATAACTAAAGGATATAACCGCAAGAATTAGTGTGGCTAAGCCAGCTAAAGCCCCTAAAAGCCGGTTAATATACTCTATCCAGGTGTGCCAAACATTAAAAATAGCGTAATCGTGTTTCGTATAATTCTCCCAGTTCTTTTCGTTATAGCTTTCAGCTGTTGTAAAGTCGCTTTTAGCGCTTTTTAGGGATTTCTCGAATATAATCAGTTGTCCTTTTTTAAACTCTTTACCAGCATCCCATGTTAAAGCTGATTCTTCGGTAGGTGGAATGTAATATCCGAAACATTTTGGCCAATCAGGGCAGCCCATTCCACTGCCTGTCATTCTTACAAAAGCACCTGCTATGATGACTAAATAAACGAGAATTAAGGATATTTTTGCTATTTTTCTAAAGTGTTTGTGCATCATGTAAAAATTGAATTGCAAAATTACTACACTTTAGTCTAGAAATGAAAATTGAGCTTGTTAAGATTAAAAGAAAATAAAGAATTTTTTAGCAACACTTCTAAATCACTAGCTTAGGATTTTCATTTTTTTAGCTTTAGCAAACATAAATTTTTTAGCGGCCTCGTATTCATTAGGAATTTCGCCCTCTAAAATCGCTTCTTTGATCGCTTCTTTTAGAACACCCACTTCTTTGGAAGGTTTTAAGTTGAATGTTTTCATGATTTCCTCACCAGTAACTGGAGGTTGAAAATTTCGTATGTGATCTCGTTCTTCGACCTCTACAATCTTTTGGCGAACGAGTGTAAAGTTATTCTTGTATTTCTTCTGCTTTTTAGGATTTTTTGTGGTGATATCAGCTTCGCAAAGGGTCATTAAATCGTCGATATGTTCTCCTGCATCAAAAACAAGTCTACGAACGGCAGAATCGGTCGCAATATCCTCTGAAATTGCGATAGGCCGAGAACTCATCATGACCATTTTTTGAACAAACTTCATTTTTTCATTTAAAGGCATTCTAAGTCTTTTAAAGAGCTTATAAACCATTTTTGATCCTAAAAACTCGTGCCCATGGAATGTCCAACCAATTTTTTTATCAAAACGCTTGGTCGGTGCTTTGCCTATATCATGTAAAAGTGCAGCCCAGCGCAGCCAGAGATTGTCGGTATGTTTTGCGATATTATCAACGACTTCTAGGGTATGCCAGAAGTTATCTTTATGGCGCTGTCCTTCTATTTCTTCAATGCCTTGCAAGGCGGTTAATTCCGGAAGTATATAGGCTAATAATTCTGTTTTGTGAAGTAGCGCCAAACCGAGAGATGGTTTTTCACTTGCCAGAATTTTATGTAATTCATCAACAATCCGCTCTTTTGAAATTATTTTGATGCGTTCTTTGTGTGCTGTTATGGCTTCTAGTGAAGCCGTGTAAATTGTAAAGTTAAGTTGTGTCGCAAATCGAATGGCTCGCATCATGCGTAAAGGATCATCAGAATAGGTGATTCCTGGTGCTAAAGGTGTGCGGATTATTTTATCTTTTAAATCTTTTACTCCATCAAATGGATCTAATAATTCACCGTAATTGGCTTCGTTTAAAGATATGGCTAGCGCGTTTATGGTAAAATCTCTTCTTTTTTGATCGTCATCTAAAGACCCATCCTCAACAACAGGCTTACGACTATTTTCATGGTAACTTTCTTTTCTAGCCCCTACAAATTCTAGCTCAATATCGCCATATTTTACCATAGCGGTACCAAAATTTTTAAAAACAGAAACCTCTGGTTTCCCTTTTAGTTTAGCGGCTACTTTTTTGGCCAAAGCAATGCCACTGCCAATAGCAACAATATCGATATCTTTAGCTACCTTATTTTTTAATAAAAAATCGCGAACAAAACCACCAATGACATATGCATCAATGTCAAGCTCTTTGGCGGCGACTGACACAATTGAAAAAATAGGATTTTCTAAGGCTTTCTTATGATCTATATGCATGGTACTATTCTCGGATGATTTTTACAGTTCCGTCATTCTTTAGTTGAATTATAGATGATGGTGTTGCTAAATTCATTTCTTCGGGCAAATTTACCACATAGTCTACACCTTTTAAAATAGCAGCACTAATTTCTTTGAAATTTCTAGGCGCTGGAGTTCCGCTGAGGTTTGCTGATGTTGCCACAATGGGTCTTTTGAACTTTGCTATTAAATACTGACAAAACTTATCAGACGCTACTCGAATGGCTATAGTTTGATTTGCTGAAACTAAATTTTTAGCGATGCCCATAGGTTGGTCATATACAATGGTGGTGGGTTTTGTCGCTAAATCTATGAGATCATAAGCCAGCTCAGGAACTTGCTTCACATGCTTTTCGAGCATAAAATCATTGGCAACAAGGCAGCTCATTTTTTTTGATAGTTCACGTTTTTTTAAGGCAAAAACTTTGGCAACAGCAGCTTCATTTGTTGCATCGCAGCCAATGCCCCAAAGGGTATCCGTAGGGTACACAATTAAACCACCTTGACGGAGAACTTCAATGCATTTGTTTATCTCTTCTTGCATATGCTATTTTTAAAATATTGAAAACTCTACCCCTATTTGCTAGGTATAGCGAATCATAAGACTATTATTTAGGCTAAACTCTTCTGCGCCTTCAAAAATAGAACATTACTTTTTAGTAGCTCTGTATGATGAGCGATTAAACCAGCACTATAAAGTACCGCATACTATTTTCACCTAATTTCTGTTATACAATTAAGAGGTATTACAACTTTCATTAAGTGTTATTTGTTGCACGACTATTTAAAATGCGCCATGAGAAATAAATTATCTGTTTTTATTATTACTTTTAATGAAGAGCGCATCATTGAAAAATGTTTAAAATCTTTATGGTGGGCAGATGAAATTGTAGTGGTAGATTCGGGAAGTACGGATGCAACACTAGCCATTTGTGAAAAATACGGAGCTCAAATTTTTCACAAAGACTTCGATGGTTTAGGTACACAAAAACAATTCGCATTAGAACAGACGAAAAATAATTGGGTGTTAAGTATTGATGCCGATGAAATTTTAACCGAAGCCTTAATTGAAGAAATACAAGAACTTTTAAAAGCTACGCCAAATGCCGATGGTTATTATATAAAACGAAAACAAGTTTTTTTAGATAAGGTTTTCAACTATGGTCCTGAAAGTAAACAATGCTTTTTACGCCTATTTAAAAAGGAACTAGGGAGTTTTGATGGGAAAAAAGTAAACGCAAGTATTGTTTTAAACGGAAATAAAGGAAAACTAAAAAATAATTTTTTACATTTTAAAACACGTTCTTTAGATACCTATATAGAAAAATTGAATAGCTACGCAACGATTTATGCAGAAGGTGAGTATCTTAAAAACAAGAAACACCCTTTGCTTTTTATTTTTATCAGAGTAAAATATGAATTCTTTAAAAAGTATATTTTAGAACTCAACTTTTTAAATGGAAAGGAAGGTTTTTATTGGGCATTTTTATCTACGTACTACCTAGGTCTAAAATATATAAAGACGAACGAGCAGTACAAAACAGTAAAAAAGCAATTGCTATTTTAAATCAGTTTTTTTTTGAAGTCTCTTCAGTACGGCATAACGATTATAAATACCCAATGCCATTAAATAACTTAAAATAAGTCCTTTTTTACCGTCTAAAAAGCCCAATTGAATAATATAGTGTTTTATAAAACGGAACGCGGGTTTAAAGAGAAAGTGGAGTAGGGTGGGCTTCTTGTTTTTAGCCAATAACTCTTTGGCTTGCATGTGGGTATATTTCAACCTTTTTGCTTTAAAATCTTCGTAATTCTTATAGGAAAAATGTATTAGTTTATGCGATAGAACGGCAGAATCTCCATGGACAACTAAAGTTTCATGGACTGTTTTTGAAGTGTCAAAATGTACTTTTGATTTTTGAAATAAGCGATAGTTTTTGTCTGATTGCGTGCCTGAAAAGCGCATTTTTTCATTTTTGAACATAAAGGTTCTTTTAAAAAAGTAGGCGGCAGCTTTTGGCTGATCAGAATGTACTGTTTTTAAAACTTCGTTTTTTAAGCCATCCGTCAGGCGTTCATCAGCATCTATCAAGACCACCCAATTATGAGCACATTGGTCTAAGGCAAATTGCTTTTGATCTGTGAAATTTACAAAAGGTCTTTGAATCAGCTTAATATTTTTAAACTCTTTTATTTTTTCAATAGAACCATCGGTACTGAACGAATCTACGATGATGATTTCATCTGCAAATTGCAGGTTTTCTAATAGGGGATAAATATGTTCGTCTTCATTAAAGGTAATGACGGCAGCAGATATTTTTACTTTTTTATTGCCGTTAAAAGGATGTTGAATGGGTTTACCAAAAATTTTATGTATTTTTTTTCGTCTTAGATAGGATAATTTTCGGCCTTCTGGAACTCCGTTTTCCGAAATGTAGTGCTGTACCGCGTGCACCATGCGTTCTGCAGATTTACCATCGGTATACGGGTGGTAGGCATTATTGATTTTTAATCTGGCCGCGGCGTATTCATCGTGCTGTAGCGTTTTATCCACTAATGGCCCCAAATTAGTATAGTGGAGACTGTTCTCCCATTTTATTTCTTTGGAGATATTTTTAAAAGTGATGACGGGTTTATCTAGGAGTAAAAATTCATAAATGACAGAAGAAGTATCCGTGATTAAAAGATCAGCTAGCTGTAAGTAAGGAACTATATTAGGGTCTGTAACAAATTGGACCTGCGGATATTTTGCCGCTAAGGTTTTGTAAACGTCGATCCATTTAGCATGCATTAAAGGATGAAACTTTAGCAAGATAAAATAATCTTCTCGTTGTGCTAAAGCTTCAATTTCATCAAGTAAGTACGGCGCTGAAGTTAGGCTTGGTGAAAAAGTAGGTGCATAAAGAAGAATGTTTTTGGCCTTATGACTGTCGAGTAGATGGGCTCTTTTTTCAGTATAGTCCAAATCATTTTGATAATAAATATCTAGCTTAGGCCAACCTGTTTCAATGACTTCAAAATCTTTAAATTTAGCCTTAAGTTCATTAAACTTATGGGTAAAAAAAGGGCCTTGTGTCAGGTATAAATCAAAATAATGGCGAATTCTAAAATGTCCTTTTTTTTCACCTGCAAAACCGTGAAAAACTTGAACTTTTAATCCTCTTAGATAATACGGAACTTCGTTGCCAGGAACAAAAATTACATCACTTTTAAAAAGCTGTACATCAAGAATACTCGTTGTAAATAGTTCATTTTTGAAGGGAAAACTAGCGATTAGTTTAGGTTGAATATACCAAATGTAAGAATGATTCTCTTCCTCTAAAACAGCTTTAATCGGAGCTAAAATTCCGAAGGCATAGGTATTCTGACAAAAGAGAATCACTTTCATTGACGAAGTAATTTGTTGGCATTTTCTAAGTCTTCTTTAAAGTCAACCTCCATACAATTGTAGGCCGAAATATCAACAGCAGCAACTTTTAAATTATCTTTACGAATGGCAATTTCAAGGCCACGTTCAAAATAATCATTATCGTCACATTCTTCTAGACGCTTAATAAATTGCTTGATATCCTTTGAAGCGATATAATTAATACCCACGGCTTCTCCTAGGCCATTTTCTACTGATTTTGAAAGTTCATCAATAAAGCCATCTTTTAAGGTATATTTTACTTCTTCATCCGCTACCTTGCTGGTGTTTACCGCTACAAAAGATTGTTTTTGCTTCATATAAGGATTTAAAACTTCAAAAAGTTTAGCGTCAAAGACCACATCACCATTCAACCATAAAACCGATTTGTCCTTAAATTTATTAAGTGCTTTTAATAAGCTTTTTGAGGTGTTGGTGCTGTCAAAGAAAGGATTATAAATATAGCTCACCTCAGGAAAGCGCTCCATGATTAAATCTTTTTTAAACCCAACTACGGTATAAACATCATCGATGGCAAAATACTGTGTTAAATTCTCCATCTGAGTTTGCATAATACTTTTGTCATTCACTAAAGGTGTTAGTGGTTTTGGAAAAGGATTTCCGAGTCTTGAACCCATACCTGCGGCGAGAATTACGATTTTCATTTTGGATTGTATTTTTTATATTGCCCTAAAAGCACTTTTAGCTTGTGAACAAAGCTAAAAAAAATAGGAGGGAGTTTATAGGAATTGGGTGAATAAATAAAAAAATCTGCTACCAAACAAAATGCATGATAGCAGATTTTTAGGTCTTATAAAATTTTAAACCGCTACATTGTATTCCCTAAGCGCATCGTTTAATGAAGTTTTTTTATTGGTGCTTTCTTTACGAGTTCCTATAATTAATGCACAAGGTACTTGATAATCGCCAGCGGGGAATTTTTTTGTGTAGCTACCTGGTATGACTACAGATCTTGCGGGAACTAAGCCTTTTCTTTCCACTGGAACTTCACCCGTTACATCAATAATTTTTGTTGATGCAGTCAGGACTACATTTGCGCCTAGCACGGCTTCTGTTTCTACACGAACGCCTTCCACGACAATACATCTAGAGCCTAAAAAAACATTGTCTTCAATAATTACAGGTGCTGCTTGTAAAGGTTCTAAAACACCGCCAATGCCAACGCCGCCACTAAGATGTACGTTTTTGCCAATTTGTGCACAACTACCCACCGTTGCCCAAGTATCTACCATAGTACCTTCATCTACGTAAGCACCAATGTTGACATAGCTAGGCATTAAAATAGTACCAGCAGAAATGTAAGCACCATGCCTTGCGGTGGCACCTGGTACTACTCGAATTCCTTTTTCCTTATAGCCTCTTTTTAAGGGCATTTTATCGTGGTATTCAAAAATACCAGCTTCTAAGGTTTCCATTTTTTGGATGGGGAAATACAAGACTACTGCTTTTTTAACCCATTCGTTGATCTGCCAACCACTCGCAGTAGGTTCGGCACATCGCAATTTTCCGTCATCTAATAAGGCAATCACAGCGCGGATGGCCTCTTGCGTTTTCGAGTCATTTAGTAAATCTCGGTTATCCCAAGCTTTTTCTATTTTTTGTTGTAATTCGGTCATTTTTTAAGCTAAAATTTTCCTCAAATATACTATTCAACGGCTAATTAATGACACATAAGTATTAATATAACAAATTAAGCTTTATTTTTGCAAAAAAATAATGCATGGGTAGGGTTGTTGCTTTAGATTTTGGGAAAGTTCGGACAGGCGTAGCCATTACCGATGAATTACAACTGATAGCATCAGGCTTAACAACAGTACCTACGAAAGAGTTAATTGTGTTTTTAAAAAAATATATAGAAAAAGAAAATGTAGTTAAGATAGTGGTTGGGGAGCCAAAACAAATGAATAATGAGCCATCAGAGTCGGAGGCCTTAATTATTCCTTTTTTAAAAAAACTCACAGCTACATTTCCAAAGATACCCGTAGAGCGTCAAGATGAACGTTTTACTTCAAAAATGGCTTTCCAGACCATGATTGATAGTGGTTTAAATAAAAAACAACGGCAGAATAAAGCCCTAGTCGACGAGATTAGTGCTACCATTATTTTACAAGCCTATTTAAATAGAAATTAAAAAATGATTTTACCTATTATAGCTTACGGAGATACGGTCTTAAGGAAAGTAGGCGACAACATCACCAAAGAGTATCCTAATCTCGATGCGTTAATTGAGAATATGTGGGAGACCATGTACAATGCCAGTGGCGTGGGTTTAGCCGCCCCTCAAATAGGCTTGCCAATTCGTTTATTTGTCATTGACACTTCGCCTTTTGCAGATGATGAAGAGCTAACAGAAGCAGAACAAAAAGCACTAAATGGTTTTAAAAGGGTATTTGTTAATGCTGAAATTGAAGAAGAGACCGGAGAAGAATGGATTTTTAATGAAGGCTGCTTGAGTATCCCTGATGTTCGAGAAGATGTAAAACGTAACAGTAAAATTACAATTTCTTATGAGGATGAAAACTTTACTAAAAAGCGTGAAACTTTTGATGGCCTATTAGCACGTGTCATTCAACATGAATATGATCATATTGAGGGAATCTTATTTACAGATAAATTATCTAGCCTAAAAAAGAGATTGATTAAAAACAGGTTAAGCAATATTTCAAAAGGAAAAATAAATGTAGATTACCGCATGCGATTTCCGGATGTGAAAAAAGGTAGGTAATCTAGTTTTTTTATACATTTAAAATTCTAATATTTGTCCAGAAATTAAAAAGAAATGATTTTAGATAAAATTTTATCCATAGGGGGAAAACCAGGCCTATTCAAATTATTGACACAAACTAGAGCTGGTTTTGTAGCAGAATCTTTACTTGACGGTAAAAAAATAACAGTGAGTTTTAAGAATAATGTAAGTGTGCTCTCTGAAATAGCTATTTATACCTTAGACGAAGAAATACCCTTACGGGAAGTGTTTTTAAAAATACAGGAAAAGGAAAATGGAGAAAAAACACCCATAAGTCATAAAGATGATAAGTTGAAATTAGAAGAGTACTTCTTTGAAATTTTACCTAATTATGACGAGGAAAGAGTGTATGCCAGCGATATCAAAAAAGTGATTCAGTGGTATAATATGCTTCATGAGCAGGGAATAACAGATTTTTCTAAAAAAGAAGATGAAGAAGCTACCGATACTACGGCAGCCGAAAAGTAACCTGCTTATTTTTTTATAAGAATTGGGCACGACATATATCGCGATATATGTCGTGCCTTTTTTTATAGCAAAGCATTCACTTTTTGATTGGTCGACACCTAACTTCCATTCACCTACACTATAGGTTTATTTATATATAATTGTAAGAAATATAGTGTTAAATAATAGAATTTAGTGCCATAATTATGTTTTAATCCCAATTCAAAACATGCAAAATATGGACTTGACCACAACCACAGAAAACAACAACTTAGGAGATGCCTTTTTTGAGGCCGCCTTTTCTCCATGTGTAATTCTAGATAAAGATTTATACTTTGTAGCTGTTAATCAAGCAGCGGCATCTAGTATAAAAACGAAAAGAGACAATTTGCCGGGCAAACATTTGCTAGAGGTATTTCCAAATTTGGCAGATACAGATTATTATCATTCTTTGATGAAGGTCATTCAGACTGGTATTTCCATCAGTTTAAAACAAATTCCATGCACGATTGATGAGGATTTTTTTCAATTTTCAATTAAAATTTTCAAATTAAATGAAGGCATTGGAATCACTGCAATAGACATCACCCAGTTGACACAAAAGATTGATGACTTGCATGAAAAACAACTTGAATTAGTACACCTAAATCAAAGTCTAAAAAAAAGGAATCAAGAATTAGAAGAATTATCCTTTATAACGGCACACGATTTAAAAGCACCTTTAGCCAACTTATATGGCTTGCATAGTTTATTGATTAGTGAAAATGCAATTTCAGAGGCAGGCATGTTTTTATTTGAAAAAGTTAAATTAGTCACGAAGGTCATGACCGATAAATTGCATGCCTTAAGTCAAATAATAGCTTTAAAATCGCACTCAGAACATCAAAAGCAAGAGCTGCATATTTCAGAGGTGTTGGATAAAATAAAAGTGCTACACACCCATGAAATCATGAAATCTGGTGCAGTTTTTAAGGAGGACTTCAAGGAATGGGATACCATAGTTTATGACCCTATTCATTTTGAAAGCGTTTTACACAACTTCATTTCAAATGCCATAAAATATCGCCATCCAAAAAGGACGCCAATTATTAGCATTAAAACAGCGCTGGTCGACAATAAAAAGCTGCTTACTATAACAGATAATGGAATTGGTTTTGATGGTAATGTAACACCAGATAAAATATTTGGGCTCTTTAAACGAATGCATACCCATGTTGAAGGATTAGGAGTGGGCTTGTACATGGCCAATACCATACTCCAGAACAACGGAGGTTTTATCGAAGTGTCAAGTGAAATCAACAAAGGGACTGAATTTAAATTGTACTTCTGATTTTTAGAATCAGCTATAGGCTAATCAATTGGTTTTTATTCAAGGTCCGTGACCTTAACTTTAAAAAACTATAAATTTTGGTCAATGTTAGCTTGTAAGTTGTGATTTTTTTAGGGGATGCTGTGCTCTATACAAATGGTTTAAAAATGGCAGCCATAACAAGGGAAATACTAAAATACTTGGTACAGTAGCTAAAACGTTTGTTTTTTGGAGGACTTTTACTTTGTATTTTCTCCATAAATATGCCTATATTTAAAACCACCAAACTAATCCTAACGAGATTCATATGAAAAAATATACCAAGCTTCATTTTGTATTGCTTTTTTTGATCGTAAACTTCAGTAGTTTTTTTATTCTGGCGCAAGAAGCGCAGTCTAAAAACGACTCCCTTAAAATGGCAACCAAAGAATTACCCCTTGAACCAGAACGAAAAATTTCTTTTACCACTCAAAAAGGAACTTGGATTTCTTTAGATGTTAGTCCTGATGGTCAAACTATTGTTTTTGACTTAATGGGAGATATTTACTCCATACCTATAGCAGGTGGAACGGCATCACAATTAACCAAGGGTTTGGCATACGATGTACACCCTAGGTTCAGTCCTGATGGAAAATCACTCTTATTTATTTCTGACAAAAGTGGGTCTGATAATATTTGGACCATGGACTTGGCAACAAAAAAAGACAAACAAATTACAAAAGATTCTAAACATAATTTTTTCTCAGCTGAATGGACACCTGACGGTGCATATATTGTAGGTGGAAAAGGGAGAAGAAATATTAAATTGCATATGTACAGCAAAGATAGCGGTACTGGTACTGAACTTTTTGGAGAGCCAAAATCAATAAAGGCTATAGATCCTGCATTTAGTGCTGATGGTAAATTACTATATTTTTCTCAGCGTGAGGGTTCTTGGAACTACAACGCACAATTACCTCAATACCAAATTGGCACCTATGACATGGAAGATGCTGATATGGCTGTAATTACATCGCGTTATGGTTCTGCTTTTACGCCTACGCCATCTCCTGATGGTAGCTGGTTGGTTTACGGCAGTCGTTTTGAAGACCAAACGGGACTGATAATTCGCAATCTAAAAACTGGTGATGAAAAATGGTTGGCCTATCCCGTGCAACGCGACGAACAAGAGTCGATTGCTCCTTTGGGCGTACTACCCGCCATGTCATTTACCCCTGATAGTAAAAATGTAATAGCTTCCTATGGCGGTAAAATTTATTCTATTTCGATAAGTTCAAATACCGCGACCGAGATTCCCTTTACCGCAAATGTCGCTCTTGATTTAGGACCAAGATTGGCCTTTAAATATCCTATTGAAGATACCAAAGAAGCCTTGGTCACTCAAATACGCGACGCTAAACCCTCTCCAGACGGCAAAAAATTAGCGTTTACTGCCTTAAATCGGTTATACACAATGGATTTACCAACAGGTACACCAAAGCGTGTGACGACCAATGAATTTACGGAAGCGCAACCTTCGTGGTCACCCGATGGTAAATTTTTGGTTTTTACGACTTGGAAACAAGGAGGTGGTCACTTGTATAAAATTAATATAGACGGGCGTCCAAAACCTATTCAATTAACCCAAGAAGCAGGTATTTATACCTACCCAGAATGGTCCTATAAAAGTAATCGAATCGCTTTTCACAAAGGAACAGCGCAAACCTATGAGGATGCTCTTGGCGGTCTACCAGGGAGAGCTCAGGAAGATTTGGTTTGGATATCTTCTGATGGTGGTGCTATTGAAATGATCGATAAAACAAAAAATCGCGAAAAACCTCACTTTACAAAAGTTGATGATCGCATTTATTTGAGTAAAAATGATGTACTCTTATCTATCCGTTGGGATGGTACGGATGAGAAAGAACATTTAAAATTAACGGGTATTGAAACCTATGGCTCTCAAGATATTTTTGGGAAAGATCATGATGATGCCACTGGGTATATGCCTTCATCAATGCCTACTGCAGAAGCAGGGTGGATGGAAAACAATACGGCCTCAAGACCATCTGAAATTCGTATTTCACCCGATGGAAAATCAGCCTTAGCTAAAATTAACAATGATATTTATGAAGTAGTGATTCCTCGATATGGTAAAACGCCTACTATTTCATTAGCAAAACCTGAGTCAGCGGCATTTCCTGCTTTAAAATTAACTGTTTTAGGGGGCGAATTTCCTACTTGGTCTTCAGATAGTAAAAAAGTGCATTGGTCATTAGGTGCGAGTCATTTTAGCTATAGTCTTGAAGCTGGTAAAATATTTAAAGACAGTGTAGCCACAGCAAAAAAGAAAGAAAAAGAGTTAAAAGGCCTAGAAAAACCTTCAGATAGCACTAAAACTGATAAAAAAGATGAAAACGATCAAAAGAAAGATCCAAAGTTTGAAGCCGAAGAGTTTAAGATCAAGGTAAACTATACCAAAGATACACCTCAAGGTACCGTGGTATTGAAAGGTGGAAGGATAATCACTATGAAGGGGAATGAGATTCTTGAAAATGGGGCCATTCTTATTGAAAATAATCGAATCACAGCAATAGGAAACGCTGAAACTATAAATGTTCCGAAAGGCGCTAAAATTATCGATGTCACGGGTAAAACTATAGTGCCAGGTTTTATTGATACCCACGCACATTTGAGACCAAACTTTGAAATACACAAAGATCAAGTTTGGTCGTATGCAGCAAATCTGGCTTATGGTGTTACAACAACCAGAGACCCACAAACAGGAACTACCGATGTTTTAACGTATTCTGATATGGTAGAGGCGGGTATGATTGATGGGCCTCGTATTTATAGTACCGGACCTGGTGTTGGATTTTGGGGATACAAAATTGAAAGTTTAGAACACGCCAAGGAAGTTTTAAAACAGTATAGTGAATATTACAATACGAAGAGTATTAAAATGTACTTGGTAGGTAACAGGCAACAAAGGCAATGGGTTATTATGGCTGCAAAAGAATTAAAGCTAATGCCAACCACTGAAGGAGGATTAGATTTTAAATTAAATATGACACAGTTATTAGATGGATACCCTGGTCATGAACATAGCTTTCCTATATATCCTTTATATGAAGATGTCATAAAAACTGTTGCTCAATCTAAAATGGCGGTAACACCTACCTTATTGGTTTCCTATGGAGGGCCATGGGCTGAAAATTACTACTATTCAAGAGAGGATGTATGGGGCGATGAAAAAATACAATACTTCACGCCTTACGAAGAATTAGCGCAAAAATCAAGACGTAGACCAGGATGGTTTATGGATGAAGAACATGTTTTTAAAAAGCATGCAGAATTCATGAAAGATTTAATTGAAGCTGGGGGCTTGGCAGGCATAGGGAGTCACGGGCAATTACAAGGCTTGGGATACCATTGGGAATTATGGTCTAACGCAAGTGGTGGAATGAAAACCATTGATGCCCTTAAACAAGCCACCATATTAGGCGCTGAAGCCCTTGGTTTGGATGGTGATCTAGGAAGTCTTGAAGTAGGGAAGTTGGCAGACATGGTAGTTTTAGATAAAAATCCTTTAGACGATATTCGCAATAGTAATTCTGTGCATTATGTGATTAAAAACGGAAGAATTTATGAAGCTAACTCCTTAGATGAGGTTTGGCCTTTGGAAAAAAAGGCAGAAACATTTTATTGGCAGACTAAAAAACCTACAGGTTTACCTGGAATTAAAAAGTAATAAGAATATTTTTATGATATGTGTAAAGGCAAGAGCTATGGCAACATAGTTCTTGTTTTTTTTTGCGCTTAGAAAACATGCGCCTAGCCTTTTTCTTATGAAAGCTTAAGGAAGTATTTTGATTTATGATTGTTCTGTAAACAGGATGCAAACAGGAGTCGGCGCCTGTATTTCAGATACAAAGCGCAACAAGCCGGTATTGGAATCTCGTGAAAAAGCAATGATGGTATTCGCATCTTGGTTTGCGACAATTAAAAATTTGTTGTCAGGCGATAAAGAAAAATTACGCGGGGTTTTAATCTTGGTATGTTCAAACCCTACCAATAGTAAAGAGCCATCTTTAGGATTAATACTAAAAATAGCTAAACTATCATGCCCTCTGTTCGAAGCATATAAAAATTTACCATCTTTAGAAACGTGGATATCAGCGGCTTTGGAAAAGCCACTAAAATCGTTGGGTATCGTACTTGTGGTGCTTGTGTTGGTGTAAGTGTCCTCAATTTTTTTTACAAGTGTAATGCTATTGTCTAATTCATTTAAAACATACATACTATTTTCATAAGGATGAAAAGCTAAATGTCTTGGGCCTGCTCCAGCAGCCATGGCTAATTTTTGGCTAGTGGGTAAAAAGCTGTTGCTGGATGGGTCTATTTCAGAAAACCACAATTCATTGCTGCCCAAGTCTACGGCAATAATTTTTTGTTCGCTATTTTTTTCAAACCACGCCGAATGCGCATGAGGTGCTTCTTGTCTTTCGGTAATGCCTTTTCCTGTATGTTGTTGTATGTCTAATAATTCGCTTAAAGTCCCATCGTCTTCTAATTTTAAAAGTCCAACAGTACCACTACTATAATTAGCGACTAAAACACTTCCATTTTTAGAAATACCAACAAAACACGGGTTTTCACCACCCGATAACGATTTATTTATAAAAATTAAACTGTCATTTTTAATCGCATAGGAGGTTACAAACCCACCATTTTCTTCGGCCACCTCGTTTACGGCAACCAAATACTTCTGATCATGACTAAGGGCTAAAAAAGAGGGGTTTTCAGTGGTGGCTACTAAACCTATTTTTCTTAATACCCCTGTATCTGATAAGCCATACTTATAAATACCTTTGCTCTCTTCTTGGGTATACGTACCTACGTAAAAAGTTTGATCCTTTGTTGTTTTTGGAGATGTTTCAAGGGTTTTTTGTTCCATTTTTTTTTCTAATTTACAACCAAACAGTACAGCGAATAACATTAAACTACTAAGGATTTTCATAAGTAAAGTGCTAAGGTTTTTTATTAAAAGTTTAGGGCTTCCAGTCTATTAATTCTGATGGATAATAGTTCACTTTCATCATTTCTAAATATGGGGCTTGCTTAGCAAGTCTTACTTTATACTCCTCCCAATTTCTATGTTCATCTTTTGTCCAGCCTAATTCTGCATACCCAATGACTCTAGGAAAAGCCAAATATTCTAACTCCTGCATAGTGGTAATAGTTTCAGACCAAAGCGGTGCTTCTATGCCTAAAATATTTTCTTTTGGCAGATCTTTCAAAAATTTTTCGACAGACCAAATATAAGCGCTATCCACAGGGATATAAGCAGCCCAATGCAAACCGTGCTTAGAAAGGCTATTATATTGCATATCTAAATAGGCTTTTTTAGCCGGTGACATTAAAATTTTAGATCCCTTTTCAGCGCCTTTAATGGCATTGGCTTCTTTTCCCCAAAATTGTGTAATGGCGTTTGAATTTATATCGGCTTGTGCAATTTCATCCCAACCAATCATTTTTTTTCCGTGCTTTTGAACTATTTTTTCAACTTTATTGACGAAATAGATGTAATCATTTTTTTTAGTTACATGACTTTCATCACCTCCGATATGAAAATAAGGGCCAGGAGTAATCGCTGCTATTTCTCTAATCACATCATCTATAAAGGAATAAGTATTGTCTTTTCTAGTGTCAAAAGTGCTAAAACCAACACGCATTCCTATATAGGGTTGCAGGGCTTTACCATTACCATTTAAAAACGGGTAGGCTACAGATGCAGCATTCGTATGCCCTGGCATATCTATTTCAGGAACAATAGTCATATGATGTTTAGCGGCATAATGAACAATTGATGAGTAATCTTCTTGTGTGTAAAAACCTCCTTCACCACCACCAACTTCTGTTTTTCCGGATACTTCAGTTAATTTTGGCCATGATTTTATTTCAATACGCCAGCCTTGATCGTCTGATAGGTGTAAATGCAAGTAATTTATTTTGTAATAAGCCAAAAGGTCAATATACTTCTTCACCTCATGTACGGTAAAAAAATGACGCGCTACATCGAGCATGGCCCCTCGGTATTCAAAATTAGGGCTATCGCTAATTTTACCCGTTGGGATTAACCACATTTTATGCGAAGTGATGCTGTCATTACTATGTGAAGGAATGATTTGACGCAAGGTTTGAACCCCTCGAAATGCACCCTCAGCATTTTTTGAATTGATGATAATAGAATCTTTGGTGATGTACAATTGGTATGATTCGTTGGTTTTTAAATCTAAGCTGTCAGATTGGTTGATGTAAATCATACGTTCTACCGTTTCTGAAGGGCTGGCATTTACGGGAATAGTTAATTGTATTTTCTCTGCAATTTTATCCGATAAAAAGTGACCCAAGTCTACAAAATCTTGAGAGGTTTGAGAGGTATAAATCACCGTATTTTTGTCTAAGCCAAAAGCAGAATTCGTAGCGATTATGCTCGATGGTTTTGGAATTAGAGCTTCTTCAGCTAGATTAGTTTTGGGAAAATTTAGAACTAGCTTTTTCTTATTTTCACCACATGAGATGCTCAATACCGTGAGCATGAATATAAGAATGCCAAAAAAGTGTTTTTTTTTCATTGTGAATTAATTGATATGATTTTTTAGTACACTATGCCAAAGTTGGTAACCATTAGCATTCATATGTAAACCGTCCGATAAAAAAAGCCCAGCCTTTAATTTTCTTTTTTCAAACATAATATCCCAAACATTAGCAAATTCTAGTACCGGATCTTTTTTGCAAAGCCGATTCATTTTTCGGTTGAGTCGTAGGTATTTATTCTTTAGATGATAGCGCGAAATGCTAGGTTTGGCTGAAATGATGATAATGCTAGTCGCCTTATTTTGATTTTTGATTTTCGCTATGATCTGTTCAAGCGTTTTAATGATTTCTTTTGGCTTTTTTTTTGCTGATATATCGTTATCACCCTCGTAAATAAAAACCTTTTTAGGTTGGTAATTTAAAATCAATTCGTCGGTATAGCCCAATAAATCTATGGCTTGGGAACCACCAAACCCCGTATTGATAATTTGCTTGTCAGGGAATAATTCAGGAATGTTATTCCACATTTTGATGCTAGAGCTACCCGTAAAAACAATAGCGTCACGATCGGCATTCCATACCGTTTCATACTTCTTGGTAATGCTTGAGACTTCATTTTTAAAATATGGATTTTTTTGCGACCATACGCTAAGGGAGCAAATACTAAGTATTAAAGTCAAAAATCTCATGAAAGCATCTTATTAGTCGTCTAATATAGTTTTTATTGATTAATTGGTCAATGAATGTATCGAAACTTCTTTACAATGACTTTTATGAGGTTAAAATTTTGTCGTATTTGAGCTATAAAAAACTTGCTAGTTACAAACGGTTAATTGTATATTTGGCGTCGATTATGATTTTTAGGGCTATAGCCCTTCGACGGCGCTCAGGATAAACTGCACTACAGTAAGCCTAGGTACTTTTGAGAAACTATTAAAAATAGGCAACTTAGTGTTGCTAAATACATTTCGGGATGTAGCCCTTCGACGGCGCTCAGGATAAACTGCACTACAGTAAGCCTAAGTACTTTTGAGAAACTATTAAAAATAGGCAACTTGGTGTTGCTAAATACATTTCGGGATGTAGCGCAGTCCGGTAGCGCACTCGGCTGGGGGTCGAGGGGTCGCAGGTTCAAATCCTGTCATCCCGACAATTAAGGTATCAATAGATACCAAAAAATAGCTAATTGTATGAAAATCAAGGGTTTTAATTTTTTTTGATTTCATATAATTAGCTTTAATATCATATCAAAGGTTACCTATTCGGTTACCTAATTTGTTACCAGAATTTTCACTACATTTATATTTCAATAAACTTGGCTTTCGTATCGATTTGACTTTCGAAAAACAAATCATATTAACTTAAAGCAAGAGTTTATGCAGACTTCGAAGACTTTTTCAATTCATTTTTGGCCTAGTATTGCCAAAGCAAAAGATGATTTTGCACCTATTTATGCACGTGTAACCGTTGAAGGAAAACGTGCTGAAATCAGTTTAAAACGATTCACATCGGTTACCTATTGGGATAATCGCTCAAAAAGGACAACTTTACGAACATCGGAGGGTAAGGCGTTGAATTTATATTTAGACCAAGTCTATTCTGATTTATTAACTTGTCACAAACAACTTTTAGGTGATTCTATTTACATTACGGCGCAATCCATTAAAGCTAGATACCTTGGAGAAGATGAACAGCACAAAACATTACTTCAGTTGGTGTCTTATCATAATATAAATATGGTTTCAGTTTTAAAGCCAGGAACCCTAAAGAACTATTTCACTACGGAACGATATATAAAACGATATTTAAAGAATAAACTAAAGACTAATGATGTTTATTTAAAACAACTATCTTATAAATTCATCATTGATTTTGAACAGTTTTTACGCAACGGAAAATCTATTAATAGTTCTCAACCCTTGAGAAATAATGGTGTTATGAAGCACTTGGAACGACTAAAAAAAATGATGAATTTGGCACTTCGATTGGAATGGATACATAAAGACCCTTTCGTAAGATTCTCGCTGAAGTTCGCAAAACATCAGCGAGTTCTTTTATCCCAATCGGAACTTGAAATTCTGGAATCTGGGAAGCTTTCAAAAGATATTCATCAAAATACGAGGGATGTTTTCCTTTTTTCTTGTTATACAGGCTTATCCTACATAGATGTAAAACTGCTTGACAACAATCACATTGCACGAGGCATTGACGGTAATTATTGGATTTTCACGAAAAGGGAAAAGAATGATGAAACTGTAAAAATTCCGATTTTAGATAAGGCTCTTGAAATCTTGAAAAAATATGACCAAGGCCTTGAAGGCCAGAAAGAAAAATTACTACCGGTATTTTCAAATCAAAAAATAAATAAATACTTGAAGGAAATAGCCTTAATTCTGAAAATAAACAAAAAATTGACCTTTCATGCGGCGCGACATACTTTCGCAACTACTGTTACCCTTTCAAACGGTGTGCCTATAGAAACCGTTTCAAAAATGTTAGGACATACAAAACTTTCAACAACCCAGATTTACGCAAAAGTGATTGAGCAAAAAGTTTCATTAGATATGCAAGCTTTACGCATAAAGTTAAATGGTAAGGAAAGCATAGAAACTAGTGTAAGTTATTAGTATTTGTACTAAATTATTTTTCTTGTCTAAAATCCAGTCCAAAAATGTTGTTTGTTTTGTTTTTTAGCTTTTATAAATGAGTAACGTAGTATCTTCATTAAATTACTATACAATAATACCTAAGAACTACAATTTAAAATCCTTTGGTTTGTTTATCAAAAAGGTAGTGGAATAAAGCTTATCCAAATTTTCCACTCCTAGTTTATGCTATTTCTTTTTAAGTCAAGAATTTAAATTTCTTTTAATAATTTGAACTTACATAATTTCTATTTAAAATTCTGAATAAAAACTGTAGCAATTAAATAGTCTTTATTTGTTTTGAAATTTTTCTTTTTTAATAAATTAACATGAGCTACTTCTCCAAAATTTCCATTTAATTCCAATTGATGTAATGTAGAAATTATATCTATAAAACCGCCTTGAAGCGTAAAGTTGTAGGTATAAACCTCTCCATTGTTATCTATGTAAATATGTGGAGTATTAAAATCAATAATATCAAGACTATTTTTGCTAGCTTCTATATTTAAGATTCTTAATAGATTATTCTCTATTGAGGTATTTTCAAGATTCATTTCCAATAAAATTGAATCATTGTATCTTTTTCTTCTATTTAGTAAAGCAAGTTCATCAGAGATATTATTAAAAAATACAACTTCTTTTAATAATTTATTATGCTCTTTATGGAGTTGTATTGTATTTTTAATTGCAAAATTGTAACAGACAAATAAAGCTATTAATATACTTAAGATTAATAAGGTTAATTTATTATTAGTTTTCATCCATGTCTATTTTAATTGAAAAAATAGAACTATAATTATTCTCGTAGTCATACTCTAAAATTTGAGCTTGTTTTATCCATTCTAATGATTCAATTAATTGAATCCATTTAGAAAAGTCCTTAGAGTTTTTTGAGTTTCCTGATATGATAATAATATTCTTGTTAATTTCAATTGCTTTAGAATCCCTTACTGGTTTTGAGAGGGGTTGATATTTTATTTCAGATAAACTCATTGAATTGGGAATTGTCAATGCTATTTGATCTAAAAAGAATGATGATTTTGAATTTGAAGTAGATAGCATTGTTTCAACTCTTTCTTCCCCATTTGCTACTTTTTCTTTTAATTCAATTAGTACTTTTTTATTATCGGTATTAAATGATGCCATTGTTTTTAAAGCATTATTTTCTTCAAAATAATGACTGAACACGAAGAAATTGAATAATAAAACCACAAGTATGCAGACTAAAGAAGTTTTTAATAACAAATCAAACATTCGATTGGATTTAAACTCTGTCATCAAAAATGACTGCTTATCATCAAAATTGGATTCAGCCTTATAATCCTTTGATATATAATTTAATACACTTGAAAATCCCAAAATGAAATTTGATCCTATGGTCAGATTGTTTATCTCATATTTAGATTGTTCTAAAATTCTTTCAGAACCAAATGAAGTAATTTTTTTTAAAACTTGGTTCTCTAAAAATAATTCACAATTAGAAATATGTAGTGTTTCAGTATTTAAATAGGGTACAATCACTTGAATTTCAGAAACTCCTAAAACTATCTTAAAAAGATTAATTTTTAGACTAGAAAGTTCATCAAGATAGGCTGATATTTTGTCTTTTTTTACTATGGATACTAGAGTTGATCCATTATTTTGAAATAATGAGTAATAAAAAGAGCTAAAATCTAAATTTGGAAATTGATCATGAACGATAACTTCAGTATTTTGCAATCGACCAGAGGGAGTGATTTTAGTAACAATATCAGACGTGTTAAGAGTTAAAATTACGGGAGAGTTTTTTTTTATTATTTCGACTAGTTTGATTAAATTGGAATCTGAGAATGTTTTACGTATTAATAATTCTCCTCTTTTTCGTTTTATTTCGGATAAGTGAAAAGTTATCTTCGTATTGTGTTCAACTATTTCTAAACCATAATAAAGATTTCCTTCATTTATAAAATTAAGTAGAGATTGAAGCATTAGTAGATAACTGTGGGTTTAATTAAAATAGTTAATTTTTTTTTGGAATCCTCTCTTTTTCTGCTACTGAACAGCCATTTTATTAAAGGAACTCTAGCTAAAAAAGGAACACCATTGCCACTATCATTTTTAATTTTTTCTTCTAAGCCACCAAGAATAACCATGTCTTGATTCTGCACACGAATTATAGAACTAAACTCTCTCGAAGTTAATCCAGGAGGTGCATCGTTTTCAATTCTTTCTCCACTAAAATCTGATTGCAAAACATTTATATCTAGAGTAACTTGTCCATTTCCCGACACTAAAGGCTTTATGCTAATGGCTAATTCCGCATCTATTGGTTGATAATTTCGTATTTCGGTAGAGGTTGGGATTTGAGAACCAAAGAAATTTTGATTTGTCACTACATAATAGGTGGTTTCACCAA
Source organism: Cellulophaga sp. Hel_I_12 (assembly GCF_000799565.1). Lineage (NCBI taxonomy): Bacteria > Pseudomonadati > Bacteroidota > Flavobacteriia > Flavobacteriales > Flavobacteriaceae > Cellulophaga > Cellulophaga sp. Hel_I_12. The sequence continues at coordinate 1,241,493 of NZ_JUHB01000001.1, read as the reverse complement.
TAGATAATCTGGCTCTATGACCATTTAAAGTAGAAAGTTTAGGTGTTGAACGAATCTTTATATTTCCATTTTGTTCCATTGCTTTAATTGTTGCAAAAAAGTCGGGTATAAGCTTACCAACGTTAAAGGAACCAAACCCATCAAAACCACCAATTACCTTATTAATCGTTTCAGCACCAAAAGTAATATCTGTCGTAGGGAAAACTGAACCTTGAGTTTTTGTTGGTTCGTCTCCAATTCCCCAACTAATTCCTGTTTCTACCGTTGAGGATTTATTTACTTCTAAGATCATAACTTCAATAAGAATTACAGGAACAGGTTTATCTATTTGTTTTATGAAATTTTTGAACCTATTTATATTTGCAGCTGGACCGCTAACCAAGAAACTATTAAGTTCATAATCAACTTTTATATCCAATTCAGAAATAAGGTCATCAGGTAATATCTTCACTAAGGCTTCTACTTCATTATCATATGATCCAAAAGAGTTAGATTCCGTATTGATTCTTCGCGAATTAGAATTTCCTCCAACATTGGTATTGAACCCTTGATTATTGAAGTTTTGATTGTTTTGAAATCCTCCCTGCAAATTATTACCACCCACAAAATTAACGCTGCCGGAGTTAGTTCTTCCTGCGGTTCTATTACTACCTGTATATGAAGTTGGATCCCCAAGCAGTTCAATAGATCTATGCATCATTGGTATCACCTCTATATTTCGTACGCTTAGTTGATTTGTGGTTCCAAAAAAATAAATATCATTTTCTTTTTTATAGGTAAAGCTATTTATCTCTGTTATATTTTGAATTCCATTTTGTGAACGACCTTGGGAAGGGTTATTATTATCAATTTTGTTTGGGCTACTATCCAAAGTCGCGCTCCTTTGACTTTCGAAAATTTTTTCTAAAAGTGAATCGAAGTTTATTTCTTTCGCTTTAAACGTAACCAACCCAGCCTGGGATAAAGGAGTTGCGGTATAGATGTCTAAGCCCAAATCATATCCTATCTCTTGGATTATTTTTTCTATTGACGTACCATTAAAATCTACAGTTAAAAGCTTATTTATAGTATCTAAAACTTGATAGTTTAGATTATCTCTAAAAGAATTATTTCTAACAATGATTCCTTGATTTGTATCTTCGGAATCATAAAATGTATCAAATAAATAGAAACCATCTCTTGATTTTGAGAAAGTCAAATTATTTAGTTCCGCTAATTTCTCAAGAGCACTTTCGAAGGGAACGTTCTTTGCATAAAAAGTTAATGGTAAATTTTCCATGCGCCTAGTAAAAAGTAAATTCTGACCTGAAATGTCAATAATTTTGCGAAATACTTTTTCTAAAGGGTCATTTTTTAAATCAAGAGAAATCTGATTATTTAAAAGATCAAACTGAACTAAAATTTCTTTTTCTGGCTGTTCTATAGGTTCCGGGATAAACTTGTAAATAGAGATAATATTTCCCGTAAAATTGATAGCTAAATCATATTCTTTACATAGAAAAACTAATAAGTCTGCTACGGTAACATTAGAAAAATTATTTACTAATGAAATTCCTTCCAGGCTTGGATCAATAGCAATATTGATTTTATGAACATTTGATATTGCTAGCAGAAAATTAGAGAGTGTAATATTAGTAACATTAATTTCTAATTTTAAATTTTCAGATAAACCTTCATTTTCTTGAGCAAGAAATTCCAAATTATTTTTAATATTTTGAATTCTACTTTCATCTTGAGAAAAACTATTTAAGAAAAATAGAATGAAGTAAAGTAATATTAGATTTTTTTTCATTTTTAGTTGGTTAACATCGAATATACTTCATCGATTGAGGTACTCCCTTCATTAATCATTTCAATGGCATTTTGTTGTAAGGTCCTTATGTTATTAGTTTTTAAATAATCATCAATTTGTAAAACATTATCTTTTATCATTAGAACAAGTTCTTTCGTGATGGGTATGATTTCATAGATAGCTTTTCTACCCTGATATCCTGTATGATGGCATTTTGTGCAACCAACAGCTATGTAATGATGTGTAAAATTAATAGCTGATTTAAAATCGTCTGGAAATTTTTGTCTACTTACTTCTTTTTTTTGTTTGCAAGTAGTACAAAGTTTACGAACTAAGCGTTGCGCAACACTTAAGTTTAAAGTGCTCGCTATTAAAAAAGAGTGAACCCCCATATCTATTAACCTAGAAATAGTCGCCCAAGCAGAATTTGTATGAATAGTAGAAAGCACTAAATGACCTGTGAGTGCAGCTCTGATGCCCATGTTCGCCGTGTTAACATCTCTTATTTCACCAACCATAATAATATCAGGATCTTGCCTTAAGAACGTTCTCATAGCGTTTGCAAAATCTAAACCAATATTTTCCTTAAGTTGAACTTGATTTACTCCTTCTAAAGTGTATTCTATTGGATCTTCTATAGTTAGAATGTTCGTTTTACTATCGTTTAAAAGTTTTAAAGTTGCATACAGAGTCGTTGTTTTTCCTGAACCCGTAGGTCCTGAAATCAGAATCATACCATTAGGTTTTTTGATAGCTTCTTTATAAATTTTAAGTTCGTTTTTTGAAAATCCTAAATTATTTAAATCAATCCCAGAAGTATCTTTACTTAGAATCCGTAGCACTATTTTCTCACCAAATAACGTAGGTAGAGTAGATACGCGAATATCAAATTCGGTTAGGCTAGTTTTTATGGTTATTCTACCGTCTTGTGGTAAACGTTTCTCTGCGATGTCTAGGGATGCACGAATTTTTATTTTATTTATAATAGATGGGTATTCGTCGTTGGAAATAGTAAACTGTTCTACTAATTTTCCATCTAAGCGAAAGCGTACTCGACAACTTTTCTCGTAAGGTTCAAAATGGATATCACTACTTCCAATTTCATTAGCTGACATTAGTATTTTTTCCAAAAAATCAGACGTATAGTTTAGGGTTGTTTTGTTTCTATTTTGGTTTTGCCGATAATTAGCACTAAGTAAGTTATTTATTTCTTCTGACGGTACTTTAATTAGACTGACATTGGTATCTAAAACTATTTTTAGTTCCGAGGATAATAATTTAACCTCCAAAGTATCGGTCTTAAAATATATAACGCCATTTTCAGCTTTGAATGGAACAATTCTATAATGAAAGGCCTGCTCAGTAGCAACGAGTTGTATTAATTTTTTATCAATATGGAGCATGTCGTTTACCATTAGTGAATGTATAGTATTGGGTATTCAATAATTAGACTTATACCAAAAATAAACACAAGAAACAGGCTCATAAATCCTGCTAAGGGAACTGTTTTGTTTTTTTTATCTTTTTTTAGGATAAAATAGAGCGATGTAGTAAAGAGAATAGAAAAAGTAAAAAGCACAATAAAGGTGAGCGATGGAAAACCTAAACAAAATGCGTAAAAAAACAGGATGTCCCCTAAACCAAAACTATGGTCTAAAAAATTTTTTTTAGAAATAAATCTGGTGTACAAATATAGAATCAAAATGATCATAGAAACCAACATACTATTAAATAGCATACTTAATAGCACAAAATAGGAATGGGAGTTTAAAAAAAACAATACACTGAGTAGCATCCCTAGAAAGGGAAATAGAAACCAATATACCTCTCTTGATTTATAATCCTGATAAAATATCAATAATAAACATCCGGTAACCAAAAAATTTAAGAACAAAATCAATCTTTAATAATTTGTTTAGGATTGCCCAATTCATCAATTTCCCAAACATTTAAAATGCCATCTCCATCAAAATCTGTAATCGCTTCTGCTCTAGCCCTAAAGGTAGATGTTCCTGAACTTGTAATTGAATATTGATAATTAGCAGTACCATTCTCCTTAACAGTTTTGGGAGCTTCAAAGTCTAAGGCCATAATATCACCAGAATATGTACTGTTCATATATCTATAAGTAGTTTGTGCGTTATATAGCGCTTTAAGTTGTACTTGTGCTTCAACACTTTTTGCCTTAGTGATCAAAGGCATTAAATTTGGTAGTGCTAAAAGCAGAAGTATTCCAATAATAGCCAATACGATTAGCATTTCCTGCAGGTTAATTGCTTTTATTTTTTTCATTTATATAAATCCTTTTTGTCTGGCAACCTCAAGTAAGACAGCATCTTTTTCTTTTGAAATCTTAAATACTTCTTTTAGTTTTCTTTTCCTACTTTCAATACCTCCCATAGATAAAGGTAATAAGCCAGGTAAATCCTTCATTTTAACTCCTCTTGATAATTCATACAACAATTGTCTATCAATTTTATCTAGTACTATTTCGGCTCTAATTTGCGTTCTTAACATATTAAGCACAGTTTCACTATAGAAGGATTTACCTGCTAAAACACCTAAAATAGCCAACTTAAGGTTTTCCATTTTTATATCTGTCTTTACTAAGAAACCATTTGGATCAACCTCTTTTAAAATATTGTTGAGCCTAAAACTATCATTATGGGAGGTAAGAATAATTATTTTCACTCCATTGTTTCTATTTTTTAGTAATATACCTAAATCAGTGCCAGACAAAATTTTTTTATCTTTTGTGGGAGGCAAACTAATATCTAAAAGAGCTAAATGTATTTTTTTCGATTCACAAATGGAGTTAATTACTGCTCTTGCACTTTCACAGTCATTTGCAGTTTCAATAACAAATTGATGGGTTAAACTCTCGATTGAAATTTCTTCTAAAACTTTTTTATATGCTTCTATAATTAGGTGGTGATCTTCTGCGATCAAAACATTAATCTTTTTTTTCATCCTTGATTTGGGAAATGGTTGGTGTAATTGATTTAGAGCAAAAATTTAAAATTAATCATAAAAGGGATTATAGTCAATTTAAAATCCTTACAGTTTGTAATGATTTTCCTTAATTTAAAAAAAACGATTCTATTATTATTTTAGTATTAACTCTCAATGAACTTTGCCGCAGATGTTAATGGCAATTCCATTCTGGTAATAGAACAAATATAAATAGAATGCCTTCAGAAAGCTTTTTTGTTATAGCCTAAATTTCTCTCCCAATTTTTTATAAATATTCAGTTCATTACAACAAGAGTTTTACTAGTTAGCAAAACTGTAAGTTTTTCCCTTACTTATTTCAAGGATTATTTTTGATTTAACATTTTTTTAATAATTAACTTGGGTTCAGGTATTTAGTCTATTAAAGTTAATTAATTCATCAAAAAAAGTATGGATGAAGTTATATAAACTAGTTAGTTTTTATGAAGTTGAATTTTTCATAAGCTACTATTATGAAAGTTTTGATATGGATTTTAGATTAGGTAGAAATCCCTCAATTAATCTCAATTTCTAAAAGTAAAGAAATAAATAAGTTTTATTGATATGAGAATATTTTTAGTTTTAATTTTTTCCATAAATTGCTTAACTGCACAGGAATTACCAACAATTGTGCCGCCATCCCCAGAAGCCGCGGCTCTGGCAAATTTCACTGACGTTCCAGTATCTCATTATACAGGATTACCGAATATTTCAGTCCCAATCTATACTATTCAACAAAAAGGAATTCAAATTCCTATAAATCTGAGCTATCATGCAAGAGGCGTGCAAGTTTCCGAAACAGCTCCAAGAACGGGTATGGGTTGGTCTCTACATTATGGGGGGTCTATATCAAGACAGGTAAGAGGTAAGAGTGATGAAGCAGTTAATTATGGATACTTATCTAATCGTAATCATTTCATGAGTTATTCTGATTCTTTATCTACAAGACAAACTGTTTCAAATATGGAAATGAGTTATCCAGATTACGATTTTTACCCTGACCAATTTAGTTTCAGTGCGGGAGGTCTCAACGGTAAGTTTGTTTTGGACTATAAAAACGGCCAGCCTGTAATTCAAAGTTTTGGTGATGTAAAAATCACTTATAGCATGTATAATACAGTTGTAAATGGTATTAGTAGTATTGGCTCTTTTGTAATAACAGATTCAAATGGTAATAAATACTATTTTGGGGAATCTAAAGATTCTTCCAGAACAGGGAGAGATTTTCAATCTTCAACTGGCTTATCTATATTTTTTTCAGGAAACGTAGTTCCAGATTCGCAGTCATCAACATATGCTACTACTTTTAGCTCGTGGAAGCTAATGGACATTGAAACTATTTATGGAGAATTAATAAGTTATTATTATCAGCAAAATAATACAGGTTTTTACAGAAAATCATATGACAAACACCAAACAGGTGATTCTAATGCAACAAACTCAGTATCTGGGATGAGTGACATAAATGGCATTCATACAAGACTCTCAAATATTTCTAATTATGAAACACAGTTATCTAAAATAACTTTCAATCAAAATAAGGATAGCATTGTTTTTAAAAAAGAACAGGCAATAAGAGAAGATTATGACGGTCATGCACTAGATAAGATTATGCTATATAATGGTGCTAAATTGATAAAAACTTTTAATCTTAATTATAGTTATACAGTAAGTGTAGATGCTACTAATTTGCTAGGATTTTTTAGTAATAATAATCAATTTAGTAAGTCATTTAAGCGAATGTTTTTAGATAGTGTAGAACAAGTGGGCTCAAATGGACAAAAGCTACCGCCATATACTTTTACTTATGATCCTCAGATATTGCCCAGTACATTTTCTTCTAGGCAAGATTATTGGGGCTATTATAATGGAGCAACAAATAATGGGCCTTTTACAAGAATGTTTGATTATGGAACCTACGTACCCGATAGAAGAGTTGACATCCTAAAATCTGAAGCTGGGTTGTTAAAACAAATTAATTATCCAACAGGGGGAATAACAAAGTTTACTTACGAACACAATAAGGGCCGTATACCTTTTGCCATGGCTTCTCTTAAATTGCCAAAAATCAATCCAGGTTCAAATGATGAAATGACAATTGTGCTTCGAAAATCAGATTTCAATTATAATGTCAATACTGGTGGTTATACTCCTTATACTATTCAATTACCTGCTAATACTAGTGTGTCTTATACGTTTTCGTGCTTTCATTTTTCAGATGCTAACGATCCAAATCCACCTCCAAGTTGTCTTTTTTATTTTACTTTAAATAATTCATCGGTAAACTTAGACCAAAATTACATTTTTAATACTGGTTCTAGCACTTCTAGCACAATCAAGGTATTTCCTATAAGTTGGAATGGTGATCCTAACCTACATTTGAACAATTATATTGATTTTCAAGTAACATTAGAATATGATATACCCGATACTGGAGATTTACTTTATGGCCCTGGAAAGCGTATTCAAAAAATTGAAAATATAAGTGCAGCTGGTAGCTCTACATTTAAGGAATACGAATATAGTTTTCCTTATGATGAAGATTTACAATCCTTCGGTGGGCCCAGTGGCAGTATTATTGGTTTGCCATCTTATATTAACACCGTAAACAATAATGGTTTTAGAGCACTTACTCACTATAACGATACAGGAAGTGCGTATAGCTCTTTTCAGCCTAATAGTATTGGCTACTCAGGTGTTATAGAATATCATGGTACCAAAGAGGATAATATTGGAAAAACAGAATATTTGTTTACGAACTTTAGTGATTCAGGTGGTGATTATTATGAATTTCCATACCATCCTCCCACAGATAATGAATGGTTAAGAGGTAAGAACATAAAAACAATAGTGAGGAAAAAGGTAAATACCGAAAATGATACCTTGACCAAAGTAAAAGAAGTTTACAATAAATATCTATACAGTAATAATGAATATATACAAGACTTCGAATTTTCTGGTTTTGTCGACCCATCATTTGAATTCACCCCAGTAGGAACTATACATGATTGGGTAACTAGCATTCCTTCAGACTCTGTAAAAAGCAGAACCCTTTTCAAACTTCCTTTGTTTATGCGTCAAGGATCCCCATTGCAAGGAGATATCAATTTTGTCCCTGGTTATAGAATATACCATTTAACAGGGGGGACGGTAGATTTGCTAAGCACGACAGTGAAGGATTATTTTGATAATGGTAATTTTAATAAAGAAACAATCTATTCCTATAATTACAATATTCATTATCAAGTTAAGAGTACAATGACAATTGATAGTAAGGGGAACAGCATGTTGAATAAGTTTTATTACCCAAAGGATTTAAATTATACTCCTTTATTAGACCAGCATCGTTTATCTGAGGTTCTCAAAACCGAAACTTACCATGATTTAAATAATGATGATGTGTTTGGTGCTAATGAATTATTAAGTAAAATGAATACTAATTATGAAGTTTGGCCATCTAATTTAGTGCTTCCAGAATTTGTTCAATCTTCTAAGGGCACCAACCCTTTGGAGTCTAGAATTATTTATCACGATTATGATGATTTTGGTAATCCTTTAGAGGTATCAAAAGCAGATGGAATTCATGTTAGTTACGTTTGGGGCTATAATAAGCAATATCCAGTAGCCAAGATAGAGAATGCTACCCAGGCTCAAATAGCGATAGTTAACCTTAATATGACTTTGATTAATAATAGTGCTACAACAGGTAGTGATATGGAAGCGGAACTTGATAAGCTAAGAACCAATCTAACAAACGCCATGGTTACTACCTATACTTATGATCCATTGATAGGGGTAACGAGCATGACAGATCCTAGAGGCAATACGATCTACTACCATTATGATGGATTCAACCGTTTAGAGTTTGTAAAAGATGCTGACGGCAATTTAGTTACGGATTACGAGTATCGTTATAAGGGTCAGCAATAATTTCATTAAAATTCACAAAAACCACCAAATGAAGAATATACTATTTTATTTACACCATAGAAAGGCCTTAGTATTTTTTATTGTAGTAATGAGTTTTGCTGTAAATACCTTAAGTGCGCAGGGGAGTAGACAGAATCCACTTATAGGTACATGGCAATTTGATGCGCAATCTTCTTTTGCTCAAAGAGATCAAAAAGTAAAAGATCATTTTGTTAGAAATCCAGCCATGAAAGTGCGCGTTGAATCGGCTTATATAGGTAAGAAAATAAAATTTTCAAATGATGGAAGCTACTATCAAATTTTAGCAAATGGAGTAGAATCATTGGGAAAATGGAAAGTGGAGGGCAATACACTGGTTATTGTTAGTCCTAACGGAACAGAATATAAATTTTTATTTCAGCTTTCGGGATCTATGCTTTTGATATCCACAATACAAAATGGTACGGAGTCTATTGTTATGGTGCCAAATCAATATTTTAATAGAATTTAAACCAACTCAAGAATGGATTTTAAACATTTAAGCAAAACCCTTACTTTTTTCTTTATTTTATTTTACATATCACAGAGTTTTGCCCAATTTGGTGGTCCCGGAGGAGGAGGGTCAAACTTTAGTCTCACGGGAAGTTCTTCCGTAAATGTCGGAGAGTCCCATCAGTATAATATAACAGGCGATACCTACAATATTTCTAGTGCAAATTTTTTCTCTGATGCAGGAGTTATAACATCTTCAACACCTGTTGATTGTATAGTTAATTTTACAACGGCAGGTTCAGGTTTTGTCTCTTCGGAAGTACAAGATTATTTAGGTTCCTATTATTTGGTTTTAAAAAATGTAACGGTACAAGCAGGGTTAGACCCTGGAAGTATAACAGGAGAAGATACGATTTGTTATTCTGGAGATCCTAACAATTTAGGTAATGTAACTTTAGCTTCGGGAGGTTCAGGTGGTTATGCTTATCAGTGGCAATGGTCATCGAATGGTACTTCAGGTTTTACAAATATCAATGGAGCTACTGGTACTTCTTATAATCCGCCTTCAGGATTAACATCAACACGATATTACCAGAGAAGAGTTGTTTCCGGCAGCATTACTAAATATACAGATGCCGTTAAAATTACGGTTAACGGACTAGTATCATCAGCTATTGGTAATGATAATGACCGGTGTGGTTCAGGGAGTGTAAGTTTAACAGCTTCACCAGGTAATAATGCAAATACAATTCGTTGGTATAGCACCCCTACAGGAGGTGCTCCATTAGCTACGGGATTGACTTTTAATACGCCAAATATAAGTACTACAACAACATATTACGCAGAAAGTTACAACAACATTGCCTATTGTGCCGCACCTACCAGACACGCTATTCAGGCTATTATAAATAATTCAACAACGTACTATGCCGATTCAGATGGAGACGGATACGGGAATGCATCCATTTCACAAATTAGTTGTACACAACCATCAAATTATGTGAATAATAATCTAGACTGTAATGATGCAGATGCAAACATCCATCCTAATACTATTTGGTTTGCCGATAATGATGGAGACGGCTTCGGTAATGCTTCCATTACTCAAACTAGTTGTACACAACCATCAAATTATGTGAATAATAATCTAGATTGTAATGATGGGGATGCAAACATCAATCCTAATACTATTTGGTATGCCGATACCGATGGAGACGGCTTCGGCAATGCTTCAGTTACGCAAACTAGTTGCACACTTCCACCCAATTATGTTGGTAATAATCTAGACTGTAATGATGGGAATTCAAACATTAATCCGAATACTATTTGGTATGCCGATTCAGACGGAGACGGCTTCGGTAATGCTTCCATTACGCAAACTAGTTGTACACAACCATCAAATTATGTGAATAATAATCTAGACTGTAATGATGGGAATTCGAACATCAACCCTAATACTATTTGGTATGCCGATTCAGACGGAGACGGCTTTGGCAATGCTTCCATTACGCAAACTAGTTGTACACAAACATCAAATTATGTGAATAATAATCTAGACTGTAATGATGGGAATTCAAACATTAATCCGAATACTATTTGGTATGCCGATTCAGACGGAGACGGTTTCGGCAATGCTTCCATCACGCAAACTAGTTGTACACCTCCATCAAATTATGTGAATAATAGTCTGGACTGTAATGATGGAAATGCAAACATCAATCCTAATACTATTTGGTATGCCGATACCGATGGAGATGGTTTTGGAAATTCAAACTCCACGACCACTTCATGTACTCAGCCCGCTAGTTATGTGAGCAATGGAAATGACTATGATGACAGTACAACAAACATTACTAACATACAACCTCAATACTTCTATCAAGATGTAGACGGAGATGGTTTTGGCGATCCAGCCAATGGTGTTTACTACAGCGTACAACCTATAGGCTATGTTTTGAATAATACAGATAATTGCCCAGATGAAGCAGGGACTTACAATGGTTGCGATTATACCCCTCCTACATTTAGTAATGAAAATTACGTTTATACTCGCAGCTACCAAAGAGCAATGAGTACCGATACTGAAATTGCTCAGAATAGGGATATCATAGAAAGCATCGCTTATTTTGATGGTTTAGGACGTCCGATGCAGAGTGTAAATATAAAAGTATCGCCGACCAAAAAAGATATCATCACCCATATTGGCTATGATGCCTATGGCCGACAGGTAAAAGACTATTTACCCTACCAAACCACTACAGGTGCAGTAGGCAGTTACCGAACAGATGTAGTCACAGCTACCAATACCTATTACCAAGCCAATTATGGTACAGATTTAAATGCAAGTTATCTAAATCCTTTTTCAGAGAAGGAGTTTGAACCTTCGCCCTTAAATAGAGTCACCAAACAAGCAGCACCAGGATACGATTGGCGCAAAGGAGGTGGTCACGAAATAGAATTTGAGTATCAAACAAATACATTTGATCCAAATAATCCAACCAATTCAAATAATGATAATGTACGCCTTTATGGGGTAACAACTACATTCTCAAACAATACCTATTCACCAACCTTAACAGGAGGCTCTACTGGCTATTACGAAGCAACAGAGTTGTATAAGAATATCACGAAAGATGAAAACCACAGCGGTACTACAAAGAACAATACCACCGAAGAGTTTACTGACAAACAAGGTCGAGTAGTATTAAAGCGCACGTATGCCGATCTCCCAGGCGCGCCACAAGCTGCTCACGATACGTATTATGTGTATGACGACTTTGGAAATCTAACTTATGTCATCCCTCCAAAGGTAAATACGGCAGACGGTATATCAGCAACAGAACTCAACGAGTTATGCTACCAATACAAGTACGATCATCGCAACCGATTAGTGGAAAAGAAAATACCCGGTAAAGGTACAGCAACGAATTGGGAAGAAATACTCTATAACAAACTAGACCAACCTATACTGACCAGAGACCCTAATTTAAAAGCACAAGGTAAATGGCTATTTACAAAATACGATGCCTTTGGAAGAGTAGCTTACACAGGCTTGGTTAGCATACCAGCCAGTACCACAAGAACCACGCTTCAAACTGCAGCCAATGCGATAACAACTCCTAATTGGGTAGTACAAGCAACTTCAACGACAATTATAGGAGGTACTCCAATATATTACAACAATGGAGGATACCCGACAAGTGGTATTAGCGAGATCCATACGATAAACTATTATGATACTTATGTAGACACTGATGGTTTAAGCATACCCGCAGTGGTACAGGGTCAAGCGAAAGCAACTAATACCAAAGGACTAGCTACTGTAGGCAAAGTACGAGTACTGACAACTACTGACTGGATTACTAGCATCACAGGATATGATCAAAAGGGTAGGAGTATCTACGGCGCGAGTAAAAACAATTATCTAAATACTAATGACATTGTAGAAACTAAATTAGACTTTGTTGGTAAAGTAGAACAAAGTAAAGTTACCCACACGAAAGGAACTAATGCCCCAATCATCACTGAAGATAGTTTTACCTATGACCATATGGGCAGACTGCTTAAGCAAGAACAAACAATCAATAGCGGAGCTATAGAAGTTATTGCAGAAAATACTTATGATGATCTTGGGCAGTTAAAACAAAAGCAAGTTGGGGGCACTTTACAAACAGTTGATTATGCCTATAATATACGAGGCTGGTTAAAGCAGATTAATAATCCTGCGAGTATGGGTACTGACTTGTTTGCTTTTAAAATCAATTACAATACCATGAACCATGGAGCAACACCATTATTTAACGGTAATATCTCTGAAACAGAGTGGCGCACAGCGAATACAGACAATAGTTTAAAATGGTACAAATATGGATACGATGCTCTTAATAGAATAACAGCAGCTACAGACAATACGACAGACCAACGTTATAGAGTGTTTGGAATTGAATATGATAAAAATGGAAATATTGGTAAATTAAAACGAAACGGACATAGATCTGATAATCCTTTAGCAGTAGCAACTACAGACTTTGGGCTAATGGATGATTTGGTGTACACCTATTATAATGGTGGTAACAAATTGAGAATTGTAGATGACAGATCAACCCTAGACCGTTTTGGATTTAAGGATGATATCATTAATGGAGGATCTGATTCTGTACCAGATTATGTGTATGATGCTAATGGGAACATGACGAGTGACACCAACAAAGAAATCACTACAATCAACTACAACCACTTAAATTTACCTACACAAGTGAGTATAGATGGTGGAACAATTTCGTATATTTACGATGCAACGGGAGTAAAACAAAAGAAAACAGTGAGTACAGGTAATACGGAATATGCAGGCAACTATATCTATGAGAACGGTAGTTTGCAGTTCTTTAGTACGCCAGAAGGGTATGTACATGTGGAGAACGGAAACTACGAATATGTATATCAATATAAAGACCATTTGGGGAACGTTAGACTATCATACTCGGATGCTAATAGTAATAGGGTTATAGAAACACAATCCGAGATCATAGAAGAGAGTAATTTTTATCCCTTTGGACTTGAACATAAAGGGTATAATAATGTTGTGAATGGTGTGGAAAATAACTACTATAATTACAATGGTAAAGAGCTTGAAAAAGATTTAGGTATTAATTGGATTGATTACGGATGGAGAAATTATGATGCAAGTTTAGGGCGTTGGTTCAATATAGATAATTTATCGGAGTCAATGAGAATTAGCTCTCCATACAACTATGCTCTTAACAATCCAGTATATTATGTAGATATCAATGGTTTATTTGCAGACCCTAATGATTCTCAAAATTTTACGGATTATTATAGACGTCCTGATGGCTCAGTTTGGTTTGACCCTGATGTTGATGAAAATACAATTTTGCCAAAAGGATATACTTATATTGGACCAACGTATTATGATGAAGAGTCAAGAATAATTTGGGGAGAAGATGGTACTCCAATGAGACTAAATTCTATTCCTTTGGATGAAGTTACCGTAACAGGTAAAAAGAAATCTAAAGAACAATCTACCACGACACAGGATGGTCTAATTATCTTGGGAGATGGTTTATCAGGAACTAGTACAACTGCTGGTGGTGGTATTGTTACCGGTACGGACAGAGGGTCTCACAGTATAATTGCAGGTTCTGGGGATATTAATCCACTTAATACTATTCTAAATGAAATAGCTTCATTATTTAAATCTAACGAAGCAACAATGGAAGTTCCGAGTCCAGAACCTGATGTTGATGATACCAAATATAATGTTATCATTTATTATGAAAAATTAAAAATGTTTAGAGTCGGTATGGCAAGACGCAAGGTATCAACCAATTATCAAAGGAATGATTCACTTGGAGCAAGTAAGGTAATAGAATCTGCACAAAATGGGCAGTTAGGTTTAAGTGGTAATGCTGAAATAGATAGTATTAGAGTTGTAAGACCAAAAGAATAAGAGTTATGAAAAACAGTTTTATTATATCTATGTGCATATTTTTATTTTCATGTGTTGAGAAAAAAAATGAAGTAAAAGAATTTTATAATGATGGAAATCTAAAAGCAATACATTATAAAAATAAGGAGCGGTTGGATTCCTCAATCTATTATACTTCACAAAAAAGAAATGTTATTTCTTTTAAGAAATATTATGACGATAAATTTATAAATAAAAAAATAATGTATCCAAATGGCATTGTTGAATCAGAGGGATTTATTGATATAGAAGATAACCGCGTTGGGGTATGGCATTTCTATGATAATAAAGGAGAGCTTATCTTTACACGAGATTTTTTAAATATTAGAGGAGCAGAATATTTAAACCAGTATTGGAAAGTTAAAGGAAAAGATACCATATTTGAACAAAGTAAATTTGTTGATTTTTTATTCAATAAAGATACTATCAATTTAAATGAGCCTTTAAGGTCGGCTGCATATTTAAGGTCAAGGTTATTTTCTTCAAATTCTGAATTTTATGTTTTATTATCTAAGGGTTACGAAAATAAATATGAAAAAGGATTTATTAATGAAGGTTTAATAGAGGTAGACACTTTTTTAAGTATAAAATCAGATACATTTAATCGGAAATTTTTCAACAAAAGATTAAATCAAAAATTTGTCGTCCCATTTGGAAAATGGTTTAAAACAAGTGGAGATAAAATTTTAAGAGGTATTGCTATTGAATATTATCCTGAAAAATTAGCTAATAGTAATTCAGTAATAAATAAAATTAGTAAAACATATTTTGAAAAGAAAATATATGTAAGAGATAGTTTGTAAGATAATATCTTCCAAGCATTAAATTTAATCAAAAAACCACCTTTAATGAGGTGGTTTTTTGTAGTGTCCCAAATGGGTGCTTTTGAAAATGGCTCAAAACTATATATTGATTATCAATAATTTAAATTAGAAGTAGGTCTCTTAATTAAGGCTTACTTCTGTTAATTGACCTCATTAAAGGTGATTAGATATTGTCAAATAATAATTCTAAATTCTTTCATGGGTCAAACGGGTTCTTGATTATTTTTACAGTTATGAACTGTAAAAAATGCAGCTCGTTACATTGTATAAAACGAGGAAAACGAAGAGGAAGACAGCTATATTACTGTAAAACTAGGTTTCTTAGTTTTCAAGATTTGTATGTATAGCCTAAAATGCTTTTAAATCGGTAATTATGCTTCAAAAATAGTATTTATAGAATTTGAGTTGTTTTATCGAAAATCATAAAATAAGGCACTTTTTTCTGTTAAATTTTAGTATTTTTCCTACGTATAAAGTCAACCTTTGAAAAAACTAACCATTTTCATTTTTCTATTGGCGTCCACTTTGGTTTTTAGCCAAAAAGAAGCGGCTATCTGGTATTTTGGTGAAAATGCAGGTTTAGATTTTAATAGTGGTACCCCTGTGGCATTAACCGATGGTGCTTTAAATACCATGGAAGGTTGTTCCACAATTTCAGACCCTGATGGCAATCTTCTATTTTATTCGGATGGTAGTACAGTATGGAATCGCAATCACCAAATAATGCTCAATGGTACAGGCTTATTAGGTAGTGATGATAGTACACAAACTGCAATGATTGTTCCTAAACCACAAGACCCAAATATTTATTACATTTTTACTGTGGATTTTGAATCTGGTAGCAACGGAATGAATTATTCTGAAGTAGATATAACATTGGATGGTGGATTGGGTGCTATTACGGCCTTAAAAAATATAAATTTATTGCCTTCCAGCACAGAAAAGGTTACAGCTGTTAAAAATGCAAATGGAGAAGATATTTGGGTGTTGGGGCATACTGTTGACACCAATGAATTCAAAGCCTTTTCAATTACAACTGCCGGTGTAAATTTAACTCCAGTAACAAGTCCAAGTATATTTTCGATTACAAGAATTAACCATAGAGCAGGTGCTATGAAAATTAATCCACAAGGTAATATAGGGGTTATAGCCTATACTGGTTTTTTTGGAGCAGGCTTTGTTTTTGATTTTGATACTACTACAGGAGTGGTAAGTAATATGGTTCAGGTATCCGATAGTTGGTACTTATATGGAGTAGAATTTTCACCATCAGGTAAGATTTTATACCTATCAGAAACAGAAAGTTTTGTAGAAATACAAAATATGTATCAATACAATTTGGAGGCAGCAGATATTGCTGCATCAGAAACTATTATTGGTAATGGTGCTTATATCGGTTATACCTTACAACTTGCTATAGATGGTAAAATTTATGGACTGGTGTCAGGCACACCATTCTTGTTTAGTATTGAAAACCCTAATGTGTTGGGGGTAGGCTGTAATTTTATTTACAATTCCGTCGATTTGAATGGTCGTATCGGTATGGCAGGTTTACCACCGTTTATTCAATCTTTTTTTAGAATTGATGACATTACCGCTGAAAATACTTGTTTAGGTGATACGACAGCATTTACCTTAAATGACACGGTCGACTCTGTAGTTTGGGATTTTGGTGAACCGATTTCAGGTGCAAATAATACGTCAACAGCCTTAACACCAAACCATGTTTATGCTACAGCAGGCAATTACACGGTTACAGTAACAGCAACAGTTGGCGTAGAAATCGCTACAAAGTCTTTAGAGCTCACCATTTATGAAAATCCTATAGCTAACCCGATCGCAACTATAAATATGTGTACATCAGCACTTAAATACGAACTAGATTTATCCTCCAAAAATTCAGAAAT
The DNA here is from genome assembly GCF_000799565.1 of Cellulophaga sp. Hel_I_12. Classification (NCBI taxonomy): domain Bacteria; kingdom Pseudomonadati; phylum Bacteroidota; class Flavobacteriia; order Flavobacteriales; family Flavobacteriaceae; genus Cellulophaga; species Cellulophaga sp. Hel_I_12. The sequence goes on along the minus strand of NZ_JUHB01000001.1, from coordinate 1,224,093 downwards.
TTTAGGATTGCAAAATGCTGGTATTTTTAGTGTATCGTACCACAACGCGCTTTTAGATGCCGAAAATGGCTTAAATGAATTACCAAACGAATATGCTCGAACTAGTGATGGAACTACAACAATAGTATATGCACGAATTTACAATAGAAATAATCCAGAATGCTATGCCACCACAAGTTTTGATATCACAGTAAAAAAAGCCCCAGAAGCAACTACAACAGTACCAAATTGGACCGTCTGCGATGATGATACGGATGGTTTTTATGATTTTGATTTAAGTACTAAAAGTACTGAAATACTAAACAATCAAGATGCTTCTGTTTTTAGCATCAGTTATTACCGAAATCCAGCAGATGCAGATACTAGAAATAATGCTATTGTCGGTCTATTTACGAATACAAACCCAACAGAAGATATTTTTTACCGCATTGAAAACTCAGCCTACAATGAATGTTACCAAACAGGAAGTTTTATAGTAGAAGTCATTTTAGGAGTTACCGCAAATACGATTGCTGATAGTGCTGTTTGTGATGATAACAATGATGGAATTTCAAACTTTAACCTTTCTCTAAATGATGCTACTGTTTTAGGCAGTCAAAGTTCAACAAGCTTCACGGTAAGTTACCACAATTCCCAAGGCGATGCGGATGTAGGTCAAAACGCCTTAAACAACACTGATTATAACAATACCACTGCCTACAATGAAACTATCTATGTACGTGTGGCAAATAATGCGAGTTCAGGCTGCTACGCAACGACTACTTTTCAACTATCAATAAATGACTCGCCTGTACTTCAAACAGTAACTAATTGGCAAATTTGCGATAATGATAATGACGGGATTACAAGTTTTGATTTTAGCGAAAAAGATGTTGAAATTCTAGGCAATCAATCCAACTTAGATTTTACAGTGTCTTATTACACAAGTCAAACTGAGGCCGATACCAATACTAACCCTATTGTGGGACTATGGAACAATACCATAAGAACACAAGAGGTGTTTTACAGGGTACAAAGTAACTCAAACACGGCTTGCGTTGTCACTAGTAGTTTTCAAGTACAAGTTTTTAATACGCCCATTACGAGCATGGTTACAAATATTGTCGCTTGCAACGTTAATCAAACAGGACAAGATTCTTTTGATCTATCGCGAAAAGATACTGAAGTTTTAGGACTACAAAACTCTAATGAATTTAATGTGCGCTATTTTACGAGCGAAGCAAATGCGATAGCCAATCAAAACCCTATCAACAAAACAAGCTACACCAACCAACAAACAACAGAAACGATATATGCTAGAATTAGCAATAGCAGTTTAGAAAGCTGTTATGCCATTACTTATTTTCAATTGATCCTCAATAGTTTGCCAAAAATAGACTTAGAAGAAACCTATGTCATTTGTCCCGATAGTCCAAATTTAGAAATTGATGGAGGCGATTTTGAAAGTTATTCGTGGAAAAACAATCAAAATATAGAACTTAGTACCGAAAGAAACTTCAGCGTTTCAAGTTTAGGAAACTATGAACTTACTGTGACCGAAACGAATAACGGCATAACTTGTGAAAACACCACGAATTTTGAAGTAGTTTCCTCAGGAGCACCAGAAACCATAAGTTTCGACACCAATGGATTTTCTGATAAAATACAAATAGTAATAAATGCAGAAGGAATAGGCGATTTTGAATATTCCATTGATGGGATTACCTATCAAAATACAAATGAATTTGAGGTTTTTCCCGGTAATTATACAATTTATGTGAGAGACCCTTTTGAATGTAGAACACTATCAGAAACTATATTCGTTTTAGGCTATCAAAAGTTCTTCACACCCAACGGAGACGGCACTAACGATTTCTGGAATATTATCGGCGGTAATGAATATCCTGACTCTGTAGTGAGTATTTACGACCGCTATGGAAAGTTAGTAAAACAAATACCGTTAAATAGTCAAGGCTGGGATGGGATGTATAACGGCCAAGCCTTACCTGCATCTGATTATTGGTTTAGCTTTACGTATGATAATGGTAAAACTGAAAAAGGGCATTTTTCGTTGAAGCGGTAATATTTTTAAAGTAAATTTATATGTTGTTAGTGATAAATAATATGAAACATTTTTTTTTAATTTTAGTATTAGGTTTATTTATTTTAAGTTTAAATTCTTGTTCAAGCTACAAAAACAAACTACAAACTGCGGCAATTACTTTTCCTGAATTAGGGAGTTTTGTGAAGATAAAAGGTGATTTTTGGTATCAGTCACAAGCGCAAATCGGAATTCTAAATTATGAACAACCGCTTTTGGTTTCTGCTAAAGCGATGCCATTTAATAAAGCGAGCTACAATAAATACACTAATTATTTAAAAAATGCAAACCGAATAAATAGTGTTTCGTATACAGATTCGATGCCCTTTAAACCAAAATACATTCGCCTAGAACTCTTAGATAAAATTGAGTTAACGGATCTTTTAAATAATGATATTAATAATGGGGTGCGTTCCTATCTAGAAAATGATAGAGATTACAAGCTGGTAACGAGTATCGATATAACCATAACTGATAAATTGCGATCTACATTGATGCAGGCAGAAACCATACTATTACAAAAAGATGCTAGAAATAAATTAACAGTATTCACAGTAAACAACAACCAAAAAATTGAAATAGATTTTTCGCACTTTGAAGTTTTTGAGTATAGTTATGTTTCTTTCTGTTGGGGGGCGGATAGGTATCATAATAAGATTATTAAAGCCTTGGTGCAAAAAAACGAAGCTTGCCCTAGGGATACTTATACTAAAGCATCTAAAATAAAATCAAAAACCAAATCTTATTTAAAATTATAGTATGAATGTAAAACAGTACATAACGCTATTGCCTTTTAGTTTATTTCTATTTTCTTGTGATGATATTTTAGAGGTGGATGATATTTCAGCAGCCGAAGTTCAAATTTTAGCACCTAAAGACGGCACTATTATAGCTTCTAATACGGTAAGTTTTAATTGGGATGAATTGAATAGTGCAGAAGCTTATCGCATTCAAATAGCGCAACCAAATTTTGAGAATGCGGTACAAATTTTAATGGATAGTACGGTGATACAAGACACCTTAGGCAGGGTAATTACGAGTATTGAAAAAAGATTGTTAAATGGTGTGTACCAATGGCGTATAAAGGCAATTAATTCGGGCTATGAAACTCCTTATGTTAGTTTTGGTTTTGAAATAGATGGTGATGTAAATGCGGATATTATTCCACCAAATAACCCAGTTTTGGCAGCTCCAGCAAATGGATCAACTGAGCCTGAGACGTTGGTTAATTTCTCATGGACTCGTGAAAATATTGCAGGAACAGCAGAACGCGATAGTATTTTTATCTACCAAACGGAGGATTTACAAACCCTAGAATCTAAAAACATAGGAACAGATAAAACGTTTACAGCTACCCTTACCTCAGGTGAAACTTATTATTGGCGTGTAAAAGCTTATGATGCTTTTAATGAAAGTAATTTTTCTAACGTTTTTAGTGTAACCATCAACTAAAGTGCAAAAGAATACAAAAACATATCTTTTACTCGCCCTAGTACTTATAGTTTGGGGATTAATCGGCTATAAAATAATCAATTGGATGCCTGATAAAGTAAAAGAAGTGCCATCGTCTAGGCCCCTATCCTTTAAACCTAAAAAAATCCAAGAGCGTGATAAGTTTAGTATTGTTGCTGATTATCGAGATCCGTTTTTAGAAACGGCTATGAAAACTGAAACTAAACCCAAGAAAACAAACACAAATAAAACAGTTGTCACTCAGCCGACTATTGATATTAAATATTCAGGTTTTATTACCGACGGCAATAGCCAACAGAAAATATTTTTTGTAACTATCAACGGACAGCAGCACATGATGAAACTAAAAGATAAGATTGCTGACGTAACGCTGATTTCTGGTTCTACAGAAACTATTAAAGTAAGCTACCAAAACAAACGAATCACTTTATCCCTTGAAAAGTGAAATGGAACCTGAAACTTAAAGCTGGTGCCCTACAGTTTGTACTCTTTATAGGGGTTGTTATCGCTATTTTATTATTGACTTTCGTGACGCTAAGTTATACCCATTCCTTTTTTGGTAAAAAAACAGACTTGTTGATACAAACCATCAAAAAAACAGATTTAGGGTTGGCTTATGCCATGCAGCAAGATTTAGTCTTAAATGATACACTTCCTTTAAAACTTGGTATTGATGATCCTATAGAAACTAAGGTTATTAAAAATTACTGGGGCATTTTTGAAAAATATACGGTGGTCGCTTCATTTCAAAAAAGTAAGTTCACTAAAACTGCACTCGTAGGCGCTGAATATTTAAAAGATTCACCAGCACTTTATCTAAAAGATATAAATCGACCTATGGTCATTGCGGGAAACACAAAAATTGTCGGGGATGCTTTCTTACCCAAACAAGGGATAAGAACGGGAAACATTTCTGGAAATTCTTATTTTCAAAAACAGTTATTATACGGGCAGCAAAAAATAAGTATAAGTGAACTTCCAAAACTAGATGCTAAATTACAGGAGAATTTAAATAAGCTTACATCTAGTCAATCTTACGGAGTAGGTGAGGCTATTTCATTACCGAACGGAACTGAATTTGCGCTAAGCTTTCATCAAGAAACCCAATTTGTTTATGGTGATGTGATATCCCTTTCAAACCTAAAATTAACAGGAAATATTATCATTAATGCTAGTCGAAAGATTATTGTCCAGGAGTCTGCAATTTTACAAGATGTTATACTTATAGCCCCTGAAATAATTATTAAAGACAAAGTTCTCGGTACTTTTCAAGCCATAGCTTCAAAAACTATCGAAGTCGGAAAAAATTGTCAGTTAAACTATCCCTCTGCCTTGGTAGTGAATAGTAAAAATGAAAGCCAAGGAGCAAATCCAAATCAACAAAATGCTAATATTAGTATCGAACAAAATACGACGGTTTCAGGTGTCGTTTTATATTTAGGAAGCGCTACCGATCAACAATTTTATCCTCAGATTAAAATCGATGATATGGTGACCATTATAGGAGAGTTATATTGTGAAGAGGCCTTAGAACTAAAAGGAGAAGTGTTAGGCAGTGTTACCACAGCAATGTTTATGGCCTTGGAAAATGGGAGTATATATAAAAATCATTTGTACAACGGACAGATAAATGCTCCATTGCTATCCAATGAGTATGTAGGATTATTATATGACGAAAATAGGAATAAAAAGAAAGTAAGTAAATGGCTGTATTAAAAAAAATAAAAGCCTCCACTTTAATGGAAACTATGGTCGCTACTGTGTTGATTGTAGTGGTTTTTATGATGGCAAGTTTACTTTTAAATACAATTTTTACTACTTACATTAACGGGAATACCCAGCCAATAACAGAAAAGTTGCAAGAGCTAGAATACGAGTACTATAAAGAAAAAATTATAATACCCTATTCAGAGGAATGGAATGATTGGGAGATACAAATGTCCTCTGTTTCTCCTAAACAGGTTGGCTCTGTTAAGCTAGAGGCAACAAATAACAAATCTAAAAAAACGGTATCGTCCTATATTTATGAAATTGAATAGTTTAAAGCGCATTAAAGCATTTACTTTGAGTGAAATGATTGTGGTATTAGTGATTACCATAATCGTTATCGGTCTTGCTTTTAGTGTTTTAAACCTAGTTCAGAAACAAATGAGTGGCATTCAACAAAACTATGAACAGGGAACAGAAGTGAACCTTTTGAGACAAGCACTTTGGGTAGATTTTAGATCCTATTCTACGATAAATTATAACGCTAAAAGTGATATTTTAAGTTTTGAAAATGAAGTAGGAGTAATGGAATATCAATTTGATGAAACTACTGTTATACGTGATTTAGATACTTTGAAAATTACGATTACTGATAAAATGTTTTATTTTGACGGTAATGAAGTTTCAGTGGGAGAAATTGATGCTATCAAAATTTTGACAAAAAAAGAAGAAGGTGCTAAAGTAATTTTTGTGTATAAGAATAATACGGCTCAAACATATTTGAAATAATGGGTTTTAAACTAGAAAACACAAAGACTGTTAAACGACCTTCTGGAAAAAGTAAGGACATTAATACCCTGTTGCAAAAGGAACTTACCTTTTTCGGGAAATCCTTCTCCAATAAAAAAAAGGAAGATTTTTATACTGAAATTAGTGTACTCTTAAAGGCAGGAATTAACTTAAAAGAAGCCTTATTACTTATTGAGGAAAATCAGAAAAAGGATAAGTTAAAAACATTTTTTCACGAAATGGGTGATCTTTTGGTGTCAGGTATGAGTTTTTCTGAAATTATTCATTCTAAAAAGGAATTTACCGAGTACGAATATTATTCGCTAAAAATTGGAGAAGAAACGGGAACAATGTCCAAAATAAGCGAAGAGCTCGGTAGTTTTTTTGCTAGGAAAAATGAACAACGCAGAAACTTGATTAGCGCACTTACCTATCCAATAATTATTCTAGTTACTGCCGTTTTAGTCGTTATTTTTATGTTGCGTTTGGTAGTCCCCATGTTTCAAGATATTTTTAAACAAAATAATGTGGAATTGCCTGGTATTACGAAATTTATAGTAAGTCTTTCAGATTTTATTGGAAATTATGGTTGGTGGGTTGTTGCATTTTTATTGATAATTATAATTTTCAGGAAACTACTCACCAAAAATGAAAATTTCAAAAAGCATAGAGATTATGGATATTTAAAAATTCCATTTGTCGGAGATTTTATAAAATCCGTTTATTTGTCGCAATTCACCCAAGCGGTTACTTTGTTAACCTCTTCAAAAGTTCCTATTTTGAATAGTATAGAATTAGTAAGTAAAATGATTGATTTTTATCCTTTAAAAGACGCTTTAAAATCGGTTGAAGAAAAAATAGTAAAGGGCTATAGTTTAAGTGATAGTCTAAAAGGAAACAAAATATTTGATCATCGAATGATTTCTTTGGTTAAGGTAGCGGAAGAAACCAACCAAACAGAATTCATTTTTAATCGGTTAAATCTACAATATGGTATTGAGGTTCAGCAAAAATCAAAACTGATGTCAACCTTAATGGAACCATTAATCATACTTTTTGTCGGGATTGTAGTTGGCGTTATTTTAATTGCTATGTATTTGCCTATGTTTAAGTTGGGTAGTGTTTTAGGGTAGATTTAAAATAATTTTAGTAAGGCCTTGAGGCTATTACTATGTGGAGAATTCCCCGATGGGAAGTTAAGAATTAAAGAAACTCTCAAACAATTAAATGATCCCTAAAAAAAGTATGTTTACAAAACTAAGGGGAAAAGCAAGAGGATAACACGCTAAAGCGATGTTATGTTTTTATTATCCTTCGGAAGCCCTTTGTTTATTGATTTATATTTATATTGGATTTTTTGGAAATTTTCATTTTTCAAGGAAATAAACGCTCAGCTGAACAAACCCAATGTGTTTTTCACGGAAAAATGAAATTATATTAGTTATTCAAAATAGATTACATCTACATTATACAAAATTCATATATAGTTGGTGAGGATTAGACATAAATAATTTAGGCTATTTTTTACTAAAAATAGACAACTCAATGTTTTGAATTTTCAGCCTATACTTATGATAAAATATTTTAAACATTAGAAACTTACATAAGTCTATGCTCAAAATTATAGTCTTAAAGTTTACAAATAAATCTAAAGGTAAATTCATATATTTGGAAGATAGACTATTTCCGAAACCTAAATTTTAAATAATTGGAACACAGTATTAATAATTAAAGTTTTAATACGTTTATCCCGAAACATAAACCTGTATTAAATATATTATATACAGATATATCGAGTTGTAAACAATTATCTCATTAAGATACATATGGCCAAAATGAAAAAATGTAGAATTAAAGTAGATAATAAGAAATGTAAAGAGAAAATTTTTATATTATTATTCTGCAAATCCCATTGGAAATCAATTTCTACATCCACATATGCAAAAACAGTTTATATTATTGGTATAGCACTATTATTTTGGGAAGCTTATGACAGATATAATAGCGTGTTTTCAGACCCTATAATAGAAGTGAATTCTACTTTACCATGGGAATGTAACCCAGATAGGAATCAAAGAGGGATTTTGTTAAGTTCCGCAAATTCCAACAAGAAAGATTCAATACACTTTATATTAGGACCTTCTTCAAGAAAAAACGACTCAACTTTTTTTGGACTTAATTGGAAAGGATCTATCTCAGTATTAAAACAAAGGATGTGCTTTTTTCCTAAGGGACTTGAAAATCACTTACCAACTGATTGTAATCTACAAGTTAAAGTTGATTCATTAACCAATCGAATATTATTTACAGGGATATTAAAAAATAGTAAGGGAGAAGCTTCGCTAATTATGGAAGATAGTCAGTTTGTTTTGAATAACGATTGTCTTTTCACATGGAATCAAGATGATAGAGGTTTTGAAATTCTCGATTCATATAATCGTGTGATATTCTCAATTAATTATGTTTTACCCAATGAAATATGGCTTAGAGGAATTTTATTCGATAACACTATTGGAAAAAAATCGATAATTACTGGGCAAATGTTGTCGAAACAACCAATAGAAAATAACTCACATCTTATTGATTCTATTGAAAAACTAATTGTGCCTTTGTTTGTTTATACTGGTGAAGGTTGGGTTGGTAAAAGAAATCCAAACTTTTTAAAATAGCAGAAGATTATTATTAATTTGAATTTTTGATATAAAAAGTTGATCAGGAATTAAATAAAACCAAAAATAGAATAAGAGTAATATTCTAAAAACTGTTTACAACAAAACCTATGAGTAATGCGGGTTTTGGTGTTTAAACCAATGGTTTGTGTATATTTATGTGTGTGCAAAATCTTTAGGGTTTTGCTCTGATGAAAAAAAATAAAACAAAACCAAAAGACTTTCCTAAGTACATGCCCGGAAGGCAAACGCCTATTTACTCCCATATTGTTCTTAGGTAAGTCGTTATCTTCAATCGCTCAAAAAAAAATTATAAATTAGAGGAATTTTGAGCAGATTTGCGAATGGACTTATTTTGAACATGTTACTTTATAGTATACCTCTTAGTTGTATATATTGTAATAGCATTATTGTTTTTCCATCTTTAATTTCCCCGTTTTCGATCATTTTAGCCGCTTCGTCAATTTTCAGTTCTAAAACCTCAATTTCCTCTTGTTCACCTTCTGCTCCACCACCTTCCGAGACTTTCATGGAGTCCTTATACTCTGCAATAAAAAAATAAACAATTTCAGTTACAGAGCCAGGAGACATATATGCTTCAAATACCTTTTGCACGGAAGAAATTTCATATCCCGTTTCTTCTTGTGTTTCCCTTTTAATACATTCTGTTGCATTTTCCTTACTCAAAAGTCCAGCACAAGTTTCGATTAGCATTCCCGTTTTATTGCCATTTACATAAGTTGGCATTCGAAACTGTCTTGTAAGTATTACAGTTGACCGTTCTTTATTATAAAGAAGTATAGTTGAACCATTTCCTCTATCATAAGTTTCTCTGCTTTGTGTTTCCCAACTTCCATCCCTTTTTAAATAATCGAAAGTGACTTTTCTCAAAGTATACCAATTATCAGAAAGTACCTCGGTCTTTAGATTCCGAACTTTACTATTCTGCATCTGGAATTTTATTTACGTCATAGTAAATTTTTAAGCCCAACTCTTTTCCTATTTTGACATCTTGGTCAGCTCCTTTTGATTCACCTTCGATTCTCAAAATTGCATCACATTTAGTCAATAACCTGTGTGCTGTGGGGTATTGAATTTCAGTAAATATTTCATCTCCGACCTCCTTTGAACCCGCTAACTCAATCAATGGATTTGCCACCCATTCACCAATCATAGGAATATGACCTTTCCGAAAAATCGGCAGTGCAACGGACTCTAATCTGTCCATATTTTTTTTGATAAGTTCCAGATCATTATTTGTTCCGCTTCGGTAAGGACCCGCGATTAAAATCATCATCATAATTTAAGTTTTTGTAAAGAACGTAAATAACAACAACCTAAAAATTAAGATAGTTTAAGACAAGCTCATTTCTTTTTGACAGCGCTTAAAAATTCAGGTGTAACTCCAAGATAAGATGCAATTTGCTTTTGGGTTACTTTTTGGACTATTTGAGGGTATTTTTCAACGAATCTTGTGTATTGTTGTTCTGTAGTAAAAGAGATTTTATCTAAAACTCTAAGTTGTTCTCTAATATAAGCGTTTTGAAAAATAATTCTAAAAAATCTCTCGAATTTTGGTAACCGCTTATATAGTTCTTCTAGCGTAGAAAAATCAAATTCTATTAACCGACTGACTTCTAATGTTTCTATTGATAACAAGGCGGGTTTTTGATTTATAAAAGAGTTCATATCAGTAATCCACCAATCTTGAACTGCAAACATAATAGTGGATTCCCTACCTTCTTCGTTGACGTTAAATGCCCTTAAACTTCCAAATTCGACAAAATATAATTTCCTGCTTATAGAACCTTGCTCCAGTACTATTTCTTTTTTAGCTATATCTTTTTCTACTACTAAAGAAATGAAGAGTTGCCTTTCAGAATCACTTAACGAAATATGTTTCTGAATATTCTTAAAAATTTGATACTCGGGCATGGACTAAACAAGGTTAATGAATTAATTTGAGTAAATTTAATAATTATCGAAGGAAATGGTTATTCTAAGGAAAGGATTTGTAAATAGGCTTACCCAGATGCTGACAAAAGAAAATAACCATGGCTTTAGAAAATAGAGCGGCAAGTGTAAAATACATAGTATTTAGGGTGTTTGTAAAGTCCGCCATATCTTTTGATTTTGCTTTTAGAGAAAAAATTTAAACAAAACGCAAAAGGTTTAGCTTTTGCTGAATCGAAAAGTTAGCGCATTTTTAAACGCTACCTTTCATAAACGTAGCGTTACCACACATTCCCCACACAAAAAATTTCTATTAATTTCTTGAGCTAACGGTAAGAACTCCCGAACTTTATATCGATCCTATGTAAGGCCGATTTTCAAACTGGTGCATAATAGCCCGGGACACATTCTGGTTGAAGTGTAAAAGCCCCTGAAGTAGTAATTCAAGGGCTTGTTGATAATTTCAGTGGTGGTCCAAAATAGTGGAACACCGTTCAGCATAATTTTATATATCAAAGTTACATTTCCTTAGGGTCATTTTTTACTAATCCACAAACTTTTTTATCATGGAAAGAAAAATGAAGCTCGGAATGGACGTTGTTAATTTCAATGCCTCCGGAATCGATGTGGGCAGTCGCTCACACTATGTGGCTATTGGTCAAGAACTCGAGGATGTCAGGGAGTTCGGGGTCTACGCCGAAAATCTGACCGAACTTTGCCAGTGGCTCCTGGACTCTGGCGTAACCACAGTGGCGATGGAGTCCACGGGTGACTATTGGCAAAACCTGTATGTCGAGCTTATCTCTTTTGGTTTTGAAGTGGTACTTGCCAATGGAAAGTTCACCAAAAATGCCAAAGGCAAAAAAACAGATGTAAAGGACTGTCGATGGATACAGAAACTACACACTCTTGGACTGCTCACAGGCAGTTTCCTGCCCGACAATACAACAGAGCAGCTAAGAACATTCTGCCGGCAAAGGGGAAACTGGATAGACCTGGCGGCATCAACAACACACAAAATGCAGAAGTACCTAAAGCTACTGAACTTTAGATTGGACGTCGTGGTCAAGGATGTGTGCGGACTTACAGGAATGAAGATCATTGAGGACATCTGAAAGGGCAATCTAGACCCCAAAAGCCTGGCCGATCACAGACACTACAATTGCAGGAAACCAATAGAGGAAATTGCCAGGGCCCTGCACGGCAACAACCGTACTGACTATCTTTTTGGGCTGCAGCAAGAGTTTGAGTGCTATAAATTCTTTCAAAAAAAGATAGCGGACTGCGACAAAAGAATCGAACACTTTTTAAAGCATGAGTTAAAACAGCATCCAGAAAGGAACAAAATAAAAACAACTGAAAAGCCCCATAAAAGAATCAACAAAAATGCACCGCAAATCAAGGACATGAACCAAATTGCCTTCCGTTATTTTGATGGAGTCGATCTCTTCGCCATAGAAGGCTTGAGTCATTCGACTGTACTGACGATAATGAGCGAGATAGGTCCCGATGGGTTCTATAAGTTCGGATCATCAAAGCAGTTTACTTCTTGGTTAAGGCTCGCACCAAACAATAAAATATCAGGTGGAAAAATACTAAGCAATAGAATACCCAAGGGAAGCAATCGATTGAAAATTGCCTTGCGTCAGGCAGCAAATGCCATTGGCAACCTAAAGGACACCCACCTTTCAGACTTTTTCCGAAGAGTCGCATATCGAAAGGGAAGACATTCAGCCGTCAGCGCGACAGCAAGAAAACTTGCTGTGATTATATGGAACATGGTCACAAAAAAAGTCGAATATCAACCTCCAAAACAATACCTGTTCCTGGATCAAAAAAGAAAACTTGGGCTCATGAACCGTATTAAAAAACAAATCGATAAATTTGAATTAAAACCCGAAGATCTCGGATTTAAAAATAACTTGATTACCAATGATTTAACTTGACGTTAGTCAGAATTTGAAAAAACAATGATTGAACAATTAATCCAAAGAACAAATACTACAAAATTCTATCAAAATGGACATTTACATTTGACTGAATTAAAAGGTCAGATTGGTCAATATAAAACAATGGAATTCAATTTTGTAGTTGAAGAGCAAGACGATTTCGGAAAAATGCATAATGTTGAGCATTGGAGATTAATTGCTCACAAAACAATAGATTTTAACAGGATTTACGCTGACTTGTATCTTCCATACATTAAACTGAAAATTTTAACTGACCATCCACTACTTTGGACTTATCATAAAGCGAAATTGGAATGTAAATTGATAAAATATCCAGAAAATCCGAGTGAATTTATGGGTGACTTATTCTTTGAATATGAAAAAGTTGCTGGAAATTGGATTCCAATTCACAAGAATTTTTGGGCTCTGAATGAGAATTATAAACAAAACGGAAAGCGGAATGTATCAATACCAAAACCTTTAAAAGAATCGATTGAAAAAGTATGTAAAAAACACGGAATAGATTTTAAAGTAAAAAAGGAAACGGATGGATATGATAAAGGTTATGCGAATAGACCGAATGCTAAACTTCTGATTTTTGGAAATGAAGATGTTAGTCCAAACGATTTTAGTTTAGGTCAACCATACATTATTGCAGATGAATTTATAGCAAGTCGGAAATAAAAACGTTTGGTAACAAAGAACTAAGAGTCATTAAAATGCAATTCAATCAAACTTTAACTCATATTTTTTAACAACTCACAAAGCATTTTTAGCTTAACAACCCTTTTGTGAAAATCGCAACAACCATCCTAGTCCTCACCCTTATTTCCTTACATTTCATTTCAGAAAATAAGGCTTCGTCCAAAGGTCTTGAACACAAGCCAAAAAGTAATTTGATTATTATATGTTTTTACTAGAGATTACTTTTTGACTTACGTTCGCTTGACCAACTTTTTAGTTTTGGATTCCGATCTTAACTTCAAACGATTTCTTAGATTGATTCTTTTGACACCTTCCCTTTTTGATTTTAAACCTATAGGATTTTAAATTAGTGGGCGCATAAAACGCTACGCTATTTATAGCCCTTTGCTAATTTTAAATCCTAGGTTATATCTAACCATCAAAAAGGGAAGGCGATAGGCTCTGAAAGAAGTAAATGGAATCAAGGAGGAATCCTTTTTCAATTTATCTTATTTTCTGCTTTTTTTTTAACTTTAAAAAAGGAAAGTACTCAGGGTAAAAAAAGTAAATGATTCAATTCTTAGCTTCATTTATTTGCGGTCTGGTATCTTTGGCATGTTTTTTATTCCAAACCGATAGTCATTAAAATTATGTGCTGGTGAAGAAAAAAAAGAATTTATAATTATTTTTTTAAGGAGCTCTAAAGTACTATCTAAAGGTTATTCATGTACAGGTAAGATAGATGGCACAAACGCCTATAGCTTGGCCTTATTCGAGCCATCCATTGATTTTTTTGCTTACCTTTAATAAGGATCAGGCTCTTGGGTGGAACGGACTTCGCAACGAAGCTTTTTTTTTGTTGCTCTTTTCGAAAGCACTTAAGTTTTGTCGGCGTATTTTTGAACGGATGCCCAGACTTTTTTACACAATGGTGCTATTGTTGATTTCTTATCCATATCTTGCCTTCTAATACCAATTCGTATCAACATAATTTTTTGATGACAAAATGATGACAAAACGATGACGCCTTAAGTCCTTATTTTTACTAGTCTTAACACTATATATCATCATTTCATCAAAAAAAAGTATAATTAGTAAGGTGTTTTTTTCTTTTTCATCAGCATCTCTTTCAAGAATTGTCCAAAATCCTCCTAAACCCCTATCAGTACTACGTTTTCTACAGCATCACTTTGTCATCGTTTCATCGTTCTGAAAATGTGCTTATTTTGTTTAAGTGTTTTTGAAATTTTCTTTTCGTTTATTTTTTTGTTTTCAATACATTTCTAATCAAATTCTTTTTTCTTTTCATCAGCCAATATTTCTGTTAGCTTATCCATACAAAACATTTGCTCATGGGGTAAGAGGTCTATCACTATTTCCAATACCTTGGTGACTGAGGATATTTGAGACTTGTTGGTATGCTTTGGAGCTATAAAACTACCATCGCCATCCAACGCATAATAGCAGACCTCTAAAAGTGCGGAAATACTGTGCGTGATATCTTCATGATCGAACACTTCAAAACTAATCGTCTTTCTAGTACCTTTGCGAAACGGTTCTGTTTGTACTCCTGAGAAATTCTCAAGTAACTTTTTGACTTGCTTTATTTTTTTGGTGTTTGTTTTCATAGTTTCTCTTCTTTATGGGAATAATTAATTATGAACTGCTTCTGGGTGATGAAGTTTTTTAAGCTGTTCCAGTTTTATTTTTCCGAGTATTTTGGATTCTTTATAAAACCGTAAACATAGTTTGTAAACCTTATCTGCATCCTTATTTGAAAATTCATTAGTGACTTTGAAACGCAGAATATGCTGCGCATTACATAACATATAAAATTGGCGCTGTAAACCGAATGTGGTTTTAGGAAATACTTTATTTGGCAACTCAGTGAAATGACTGCATAATTGCATTAAATAGGATAAGGAATAGAAATGTGGCTTGTATTCCCAGAAAATAAGCAAAAGACTTAGACATACCTGCTCTAAAGCAAAATGCATTACAGCAAGTTTTGAGTTAGCGTCTTTTTTTTCATCGTTTGTATTGACAACAGCAAGTAGATAGTCTGCCCGATGGATGCGACTTTTCCACTCTTTTTTAATCCTTTTGTATATGCTACTGTGAAAGAACAGCTTAATTCGGCTGAATCTATATAATGCATTGTCCATTTTGTACATGCAGGGCGTCTGGGATATGATTCTAGTTAAAAAGTTATCGCCTATTTCTATTCTTTCTTTGATATTAGAAAGGGTATGAAAAATGATGTTAACCCTACAGCCCTGTTTCGTCTTTACATATAGCTCCTCCATAAATTCAGATAGGTTTTTACTTGGTGATTTAAATCCAATAATAAGTAAAGTGTAGGTAAACATTTCATTTTTGCTATTGCATTTAGGTGTCAAAAAAATCTCTTGTCTCTTTATTTCTGAAGAAAAGCTTATAACATAAACGGAATGTAATGGTAGTTCCTCTTGTAGTAAATTTATAAGTTCTTCCCGTAAAGGGAATTTTAGTATCTCATTGTCTTTCATGATTTTTGATATTTACATAAATTAAATGCAAAATCAAGAGGTATCGAACCACAGCTGATTGTATTTTACGCAAATAAATTTGTGAGATACAACTAGTCTAAATTTTGAAAAAAAAGCTATATTTGGAATATGGAAGCAGCAACAAAATCAAACCATATCGGTAGAAAAATAAGCCGTATTAGAGAGCTTAGGGGGATGAAACAAGAAACCTTAGCCGAAGAATTAGGTATTAGCCAACAGGCTGTTTCTAAAATTGAACAATCTGAAAAGATTGAAAATGACAAATTGGAACAGATTGCAACTATTCTTGGGGTAACAAAAGAAGGAATTGAGAATTTTTCTGACGAGGCTGTTTTAAATATAATCGGGAACACCTATCACGTTGACAATTCATCGGCAGTTAATTATGGCTGTACATTCAATCCACTCGATAAGCTTTTAGAAGCCCATGAAGACAATAAAAAACTTTACGAGCGATTGCTTCAAGCTGAACAAGAAAAAATTGAGTATTTAGAAAAACTCATGAAAGGGAAATAAGAACCTCTTAAATGAATCCTTAGATTTAATTTTTTAAAAATATAGTTGGGTTTATAAAAGTCAGCTGTTTTTGAGTTCAAAAAAATAGAATTTAGCGTAATATATTGTTTTTTAGTTTCGAATATTAAAGTATATTTACAATAAGAAATAAAATTTATACTATAGGTTACCTTTACGGTTACCTCGGTTTATTGAAACGGACTAAATGTCTGGTAATGAAAATATTATGGCTTGACAATTTAGTTCTGTCATCCCGACGAACCTAGAAATAGGTTTAAACAAAACACTGTTAATCGTATGATTATCAGTGTTTTTTGTTTTTAATGGCATCAGATAATATCAAAGAATAACAAATAAAAGGTGTACAATCAGGTGTGCACATTTTTAACTTAATTGTCGTAAATTCATAGCGCATTTAAAAGCAATTTGACTTTCGTTTTTAAAAAAAATGTCAAACTAAAGCTCTAAACAATGCAGACAAACAGCACCTTTTCCGTTATTTTCTTCACAAGAAAATCAAGAAGCACTGGAAATCGGCAAAAATAGTAGTAATATATGCCATAAAAAAACCTCAAATTTTTACTTTGAGGTTTATGGAAAATTTTCTGAATGAACCTAACTAAAGCTCTTTGATTAGAATTTGTGTAATTTGAATATTAGCATGTAATGCTATTCTTCTTAAGTTCTAATCGTAATACTAAAAGACCTAAAAATTAAAAAGTTGCCTAAGTGGTGTTTGCCATGAGAAGTGCCGAAGAAAATGATTTTCGTGATACGTCACATTACCTTATCAAAGGTATAGCTCACCCCTACCATTATCATGGAAGTAGTCATATCGTAGGACACCTCACTTCCAGGAATAGCCCCATATGGTGGGTAATTTTGAATGAATTGAGGATTGAGAATCGGTCCGGAAGTAGCATCGCCACTTGCGCCATAATGGTATACTCCATCTATAGAAAATCGGTCACTTGCCTTATAGCTTAACCCAAATTGAAAAGCATTTTTAATAATAGCTGGTGCCGGTACATTAAAGAAGGCTAATTCACTACTTATTGGATTGGAACTAAAGGTATATCCAATCCTTAAAGGTAATTTATCTACACCTTTGTATTGTATCCCTGCTGAAATGATATTCATGTTTTTCCATCCAAATCCTAATACAGAAGCTGTAGGAGACCAACCACTAGTTGAAAAGCCATCGGTATGTTCATAGTCTACCATTCTGTAATCCAAGGCTAGATCAACATTCTCTAAAGAATAGCCAAGTCCAACAGAATAAACTGCCGGGTAATCCATGTTAAAACTATTGGTTGAAGTGGAGTTGTCTAAATATGTATTAGTGAACTCAAAATTTTCAAAAGTCTGGGTAGTTTTGTAGGAGGCTCCCGCTTTAAATCCTTTGCCGGAGTCATAAAACACACCAAATTGTGCACCATAGCCTATAGCTGAAGCCTTATCTGACGATGGATATCCTGCCCCAGTTGGATTGGCGGTCGGGTTGGGTATTAACGCTAAGGTTGCATAGTTAAAAGTAGGTTCTACCCCTATAGAAAATTCATTCGATAGCTTATAAGCCCATGTGAAACCAACTTGTAAAAGTATATAGTCAGATTCAATCCTGCCAAAGCCACCCATAGCTTGCGGCATATTGATAGGGTTTGTAGTGCTTTCAGGAAAAGTGACACCAAAACCACTTATTCCAAAAGCGGATGCTCCAAAAGTGTGATTGCTCCCTTCTTTTCCCCAAACCATTGCCAAAGAAGGAAGGGGAGATACACCTCTATCATCTTTTGTATTTCCGCTAAAAAAATTACCTGTAGGCTGACCATTAGTATCAAATTCAGGTACTGTAGAACGCAATTCTGGAGAAGAAAAGAAGAGTCCAATATCAAACTTTACTATTTTATCATCAAAGGCGGAGATGGAGGCAGGATTCCAATGTAGGGCTCCTGAAATATCAAGTGGCTGACCAGTTGCAGCACCACCCATAGACATATTTACTGAACCTACACCTTGCATTATATGACCAGCCTGCGAAAAAGAAGCCGTCGAAAATATCAGAACACATAATTTTATAATATTTCTGTACATAATAATAAAGTTTGGTATTGGATTATTTATTTATTCATCTGTAGTATAAAGCTTCCTATAAACCTATAAAGATGGATTTTTATAGGTTTATTTTTGTTAAGTGAAAAATAATTCGGCTCCTTATTTTTGCTCCTTTTTAAAGCCATAAAGATTCTGATGTATAAAATCTTTCGGAAATTTATCATCTCCAATAAATCCTATATCTACAAGTCCACTATCTTCTGGTATATAGTTGGTTTTAAATATATAATCCCAAAGACTTAAACTAATCCCATAATTTACACCATACGATCCTTTTGGCAATATCGTAGCATGGTGGTATAAGTGCATTACGGGGTTATTGATAATGTACTTTAAAGGCCCCCATGTAATTTTAATATTCGAATGGTTTAAATGCCCTATTGTAATGGCTATAAAGTGAACAATATAGGCTTGTTCGGGTTCAAAACCACCGAGAATCATCACGCCAAATGTTTTTAATGGTTTGTATAAGATGTTCTCCATCCAATGGTATCTTAAATGGGCAGCAAAGCCCATTTCTTGTACACTGTGATGCACTTTATGGAATTTCCAGAAAAAGGGGTATTTGTGTAATAATACATGGGTAAACCATTGTACAAAATCAAGTACAATAAAGAAAATTAATAATTGTCCCCACATGGGCCAACTAGAAATATCTATAATTGCCAGACTTTTTGCAGTAATATTCAAATCGCCAAAAAGCACCGCTAAAACCTTATAAATACCGCTTATAACAATGGCAAAGAGGAAGAAGTTGAAATACATGTAAAAGGCATCTAGCCAAAAGTCTTTTCTAAAAATAGACTGTTCTTTTCGCCAAGGAAATGCCATTTCTAAAAACCACACTATTAATGATATTGCGGTAAGTCCCCAAAAATAGTTCGTATACCAAGGTACTTCAAAGATTATGGATTTCCAGGTCCACATTACAGTACCGTTAAAAGCATTTACAAAAGCATCTAAATATTTTTCCATGATTCTAATTAATTATTTGTGTTAAACTGTCTTTCTTAAATGGTAAATCATTAAAATAGCTCCACTCTATCCATGAGCCATCATAATTTTTAACCTGCTTATAATCCAACAATTGTGTTAATACAAAAGTAGTATGTGCAGAACGCATACCACTATGGCAATACACGATAAGTGGGTCATTTTTTGTTATATTTAATTTACTGTAAATAGATTCTAATTCTTCCACTGGTTTTATTTTTTTGTCGCCATTATAGCTAATGGCGTCTGCCCAATCTATCCATACACTATTCTTTATTCTCCCTGCCTTTGTGGCCTCTTTTTTTTGTCTTTTTCCTGAAAATTCATCATGAGTTCTCGTGTCTAGTATAACAAGGTTTTTATTTAGAGCATCTTGTAATTCTTCTTTAGAAACGTAATACTTCATTGATGGTTTTTCAGCTAGTTGAAACACTGCTTTCTTTATTATAGGTCTTTCTATTGTTACCAAACCATTTGTAGCCTTCCACACTTCAAATCCTCCATGTAATAATTTCACGTTTGTAAAATCATAATTTTGTAACACCCACCATAACCTAGAAGCATTACACAATCCGTTATCGTCATAGATTATGAGCGTATCATTCGTGGAAATTCCTAGCGCACTAAATACAGTTTCTATCTGATCTTTACTCGCCATCATCCCTTTATAAGGGTATGAGTTGTTTTCAATGTCTGTTCGCCAAATATGTAATGCGTTTTTTATATGTCCTTGTTCATAAGCTTCTTTTTCTCTAAAGTCTAAGACTTTACTATTTGGGCGATTAGCAATAATTTTAAATTCTTCAATAGTAATTAAATAGTCAACTTTTTCAGGTACGTCATGAGAAATTTGCTGAATTGTATCAGTAGCTTTTTCATTTTTGCAGGCTGCAAAAACGAGTAGAGATAAAAGAATTTTAATTCTTAAGTTCATACCAATCAATATTCGATAAATTTTCGCGTCTTCCCTTATCTACAAAGGGGTAGTTGGTCACTAGATAATTAACAATGATTTCTTGATTTCCTCCTAAATCCCAAAGATTTTGAGTTTCCTGCATCCATTTAATCGTTGCATTCCACTGTTCGGTATTCATTCTATTTTGAATAATTATTTGCGAAGAATGGCAATTGGTACAATTATTAACAACCGTCATTAGTCCTTCAGCTTCAATAAATCCAGTTCTTACATGTACACCGTTTTCTATCCTATCTTCATCTACTTCAACTGGTATGCTTACCAAGGTTTCAGTTTCTGGTGTTGCTGTAAAAAAGTCTGGATTATAGGTGTTCAGCAGAATAACGCCGGCTACAACAAAAAACAAACCGAAAAGTGTGAGCATTAAATGATACACTTTTTTAATAGATTCCTTAACCTTTTCTTCTTTTGACATCTAGCTTACTTTTACTGCAATTCTATGACAGGCATTATTTAAGTATCCTTTTGGATTCCATCCCGGTAATAACATAGGTTGGGCAATTCCTCGCGCATCTGTTGCTCTAGCCCAAATTTCATAATAGCCTTTTTTTGGAAATTTTACCTGTGCACCAAAATGCTGCCATGCCAATCGGTTTACTGGTTTTTGAACCTCACAGGTTGTCCATGTAGCGCCAAAATCTATGGAATACTCCATTTTAGCAACTTCTAATTCTCCTGCCCAAGCATGACCTCTTATAGCTAAGGTTTTTCCTTCTTTTATGATGGCACCCGATTTTGGGAAGGTAATTAACGATTTTACAGGCATCGATTCAATAATACACATGTCTTCTTCTTTCACCTTTTCTCCAGGAGCTACTGGGTTACAGGGTACTTTATAGGCATCGCCTGTCATTTTTTGACCATCATGCACTTTATTTCGGATACTAATTCTATTCACCCATTTTCCAGAAACAGAAGCGGGCCAACCGCCAGCTATTAAACGTAAAGGATAGCCATGTGCTAAAGGAATAGCTTCCCCATTCATTTTAAAAGCCAATATGGTTTCGTCTTGCAATGCTTTTGGCATCGGGCAACCTCTAGAAATAGGTTCTTTTGTTGGATCCATACTTAAATGCTGATCTACTGCATGAAATCCGATGTACACGGCATTGCTTTTTATGCCTGCGTCTTCTAGTACATCGCGTAAACGAACGCCTGTCCATTCCGCACAGTGCACCGCACCTATGGTCCATTGATTGCCTTTGGCAGGTGGATTAAACTCACTTCTACCGTTTCCACCGCACTCTAACGTTAATTGGTAGGTATACTGTTTAAATTTTGATTGTAGTTCTGCTAAGGTGTATGTTTTTGACTTTTCTACCGATTCACCATCAATGGTAAGCGTCCATTTTTTAATATCAATACCTTCAGGCATTAAGCCATTATTACGAATAAACATAGAAGAGTTCGGTGTAACCTTATCATCTAGCAAATGTGCTTGTGCTTCAATATTCCATGGCTTACTATTGAGCACCACCATATCCTTATTCTTACTAAATAATTTAAAAGGATCAGGATCTTGCAAAGCTAAAGGACTGTACCCTTCCAACATGCTGGAACCAAAAACAATTTCTGCTCCTATAAGTGATGCGAACATACTCAGGCTAGCCTTTTTAGCGAAATCTCTTCTTTTCAAAATGGTTTAATTTTAGGTTACTAAAATAATTTGTAGGACAAAATACAACTTCCTTTATTTATGTTATGTAACAAATGTTACAATAGGCTAAAAAAGTACTGCATTTGTTTTGCAAAAATCAATAGTAATATTTTTTTTTGATAAATAAACTGATCAAAATCAGCTTCTTAAAATAGTGAAACTACTGATACAGATCAGTTGATACGGCTTCTATACTGCCTATATTGCTCACTGATTTTTACAGCGTTATATGGCTTGTGTAACATTTGTTACAAAGAAATTACTTTGCTCCATGTATTTTAGCTGAATACTCAAAAACAAAATATTATGATAAAAGATTTCGAAACAAAATTTACAGGTTGGGCATTTCTTGTTGCTGCCTTATTATTATGGGGTGGTTGGGCGCTTTCATCACATCATGTTGGTGAATATTTTGTAGCTACAGATTTCGCATCCATTGGTGAAAGTGTATGGTACTGGATTTGGATGTATCGGATTCACATTTTTGGCTGGGTGACCATGGCAATCGCTATGTTTTCATTTATTGCCATAACAGCAAGAAAACCCTATAGAGTGCTCATTTTACCTGGAGCAGGGATGACTATTGTAGGTACTTTTACGATTGCTATTGCAGCAGCCTATTACTATAATTATGGTGCTTGGGGTGTTGGACAAACGGCGGGTAAATCTCCTGAAGAAATACAAGCCTTTATGGATAGCATTTTATATACCAATCAATATGTAACTTGTTTTGTTCGCTTTGGCCGTATATTCTCAGGTGTTGGCTTGGTATTATTAGGTGCTGCGCTAATTAAATGGAAAATTGTTAGTCTTTGGTTGGGATGGTTTACAGCCCTATTAGGTCTAGTTGCTATGGGTATAATTTTGTCTATAGCCGATAACTTTGAAATTTATGAACCAGTATTTCATATTAAAGTACTTTGGTTAATTGCCATGGGAGTAATGCTCTTGCGCAATGGTGTTAACCTTACCGAAGGGAAAGAATAATACCTTGTTTAATTCCTGAACAATCGAATTTAAATTTTAATTCCTTAGCATTTGCTAGGTATACCTAGCAAATAAAAGCCCAATCAAACGATTGGGCTTTTATTGTTTTTATACAGGTAAAAAGGCCTAAGCTACAGGCAACTGAAACGTATTTGTTTTAGAACTACAGTTTTTTGGGACATGTTTCATGAAGTACGTAACGGTACCAAATGGGGTATGGTTTGTATTTGTCATCTTATTTTTTATTTAGAAATTGCAGCACATTTCTACAATAGCATTCTAGATTTTCTAATTAGGCAGCTATTTCTCTTTTATAAACACACCTTTGGACCATTCCCCTTTAAAAGTTGAACCATCTGGGTTTGTTACGGTACCTTTTCCATGCATTAGATCATGCTCCTAATATCCTGCGTAAATGTTGCCATTGGGCCATTTTAGGGTGCCAAAACCGTTCTTTTTATCTTCTTTATATTCCCCTTCGTACACTTCTCCAGAAGCCCAAGTCATTTTTCCGTGTTTGTAATAGAATCCGTTTTCCTTGTTGCCTTCATGGCTATCGCCCGATAGCCATACCAATTTTCCCTCCCGTGGTATTCGCCAATATCATTTACAGGAAAGGTGTTTTCAATGATGTCATCAAAATCAGGATAAACCTGTGAAGTTATGTTAGACACTCCGAAGAAGAAAATAATGTATACTAAAAATAATTTCATCTTGTTGTTCTATTTTTATACAGCTCCGTAGCTTTTAGGTAGTTGATGCCGCGAGCCTTGGTTTGGTCCTGATTAAAGCCATCTAATTCTGGGTGGTTTTCGGCAATCTAGTTGACGAAGGGATCTCTGTTTTTAACAAATTTCGCTCCATCAAAAACTTCGTAGTTGATGCGATCTACTTTGCTGATTTTATGATTGTTATCAAAATAGATGATTTCTGTTCAGATCACCGGTTCGTCGTGAATAAAGGAAAGTCTTTTGTCAAATTTCCAAACCTTAGCTT